>JAYTAJ010000161.1:0-11059 GCA_043737575.1 Myxococcales bacterium
ACGAGCTCAAGGCGGGGCCGGGGCGGGAACAGCAAGAACCTCGACTGCTGCGCGTTCGCGAGCCATTCGGCGTGAAACCCGCCAGCCCAGGGGTACCCCGATGATTCCCTGCTCGGTCGGCGTCAGCACCAAGCGCGGAAGCGGGAGCGTCGGCGGCACGCGCGCCGTCGCGAAGCGGTTCGAGGGCGCAGGCTCGGACGCGCCGCTGCCTTCCGCGCCTGCACACGCCGCGCTCGCGACCAGGACGATCGCGCCGATCCGATGGAGCACCGCGTTCATTGGTCCGACCTTGTAACGAGCCGCTGAGCGAGTCAAGCGTCGCGCACGAACCTGACCGATTCAGCGCGGCGCTTGCGAGGACACGGTCGGGCGGATGAAGTTGCGGTAGGCGTCGGCGGCGGGCCGACCGCCGTCGTGGAAGCCGCGGTAGGCGACGATCACGGCGGCGGCGAGCGCGAGCGCGAGGACGAGGTCGAGCCAGCGCGCGCGATCGCGCCCGGGCATCGCCGCGGCGATCCACAGTCCGATGAGGAGGGCGAACCACGGCACGATGCTCCAGGCCCCGGGCAAGCCGAGGGCGGCGCCGAGGTTGGGCGCGACCAGGCCCTCGCCGAGGAGGCGCAGCACGACCTCGTACAGCGGGTTGTGGAACTTCTCGGGGAAGTGGGGAAACGTCGCGACGCCGAGCCCGTAGATCGCGATGCCGATCGCGATCATCGCCCACGGCACCGCGCGCAGCCAGCGTCGACGGTCGACGGCGTCGAGGGTCGCGACGATCGGCGGCACCAGGAACGGCAGCATGACCGTGATGTAGCGCGGTCCGAACTGCCAGCCGCCGCGCCAGAAGTTCAGCCCCGAGATGAACAAGAGGTAGATGAACGCGATCGAGAACGTCACCAGCGCGTGGCCGAGCTGGCCGCGCCGCACCATCAGCCACCAGCCGGGCAGCGCGAGCAAGAGCGCGGGACAGAACAGCACCAGGCCGTTGTCGGGCGCGATCGTCGAGCCGGTGAAGGCGACCCACCGCAGCTGGTCGAGCCCGAGGAAGCCGTGCTGGTGATGGAACGCGAAGGTCTCCGACGCGTCGTAGCCGGTCTTCCACGGCGAGCCGAAGCAGACCGCGTGGTAGCCGAGCAGGATCGCGATCGGGATCGCCGCGCCGAGCGTCGCCCACGCCACCGCCGCGAGCCCGCGCCGCGCCATCACGAACCGCACCGCGACCCAGATCGCGATCGGCACCACGGCGAACAGCGCCTGGTAGTCGACCAGCGGCGCCGCGCCCGCCGCGAGCCCGGCCGCGAGCATCCACCGCGCGCGGCGGCCGTCGTCGACGACCTCGACCGCGAGGATCCACGCGGTGCCGATGCACACCGCCGACAGCTGATGCGCGATGAACAGGACCGAGTACACGAGCGCCATCGACCCGAGCCCGTAGCCCACGATCGCCAGCCGCGCCGCGCGCGGGAGCCGCGGCTCCACTGGCGTCACCGCGGTGTCTCGTTGCGCCCGCCGCGCGGCTGCCCCCTCCCCGAATCGCCGCAAGAACCGCGCGAACAGCGCGAGGAACAACAGCGTCGGGATCGCCCCGGTCCACACCCGGAACGCCCAGAACATCTCGCCGAGGGTCGGCGGCCGATCGGCGACCAGCTGGGTCACGGCGTCGAGGACGACGTACGCGGGGATCGCCAGCATCGACGAGCCGGGCGCCTTGTTGGAGTACTGGTGGCCGGCGTGGGGCGAGACGTCGGCGGTGGTGCCCCACTGCTTCACGCCGTGATCGATCGCGAACGTGCCGTGCTCGACCATCGCCTGGGTCAGGTAGATGCGCGGCAGCTCGTTGGCCGAGCGGATGCCCGGGTAATACGGAAAGACGTACAGGAGCGCGACCACCACGCCGATCGCCCAGCCCCGCTTCCGGATAAAGCCCAGGCGGAGGAATGCCAGCGCTCGCTCCGTCGGAGGCACGCGGTCGTGTACCACACCCCATGCATGGCAGGCCCCCGGGTGGCTGTGGTACACGCCCGGGGCGGCATGCGTCTCTCGATCCTGATCCCCGCGTACCAGGAAGAAGCCACCATCGGTGAGATCCTGCGGCGGGTCGCCGCGATCGACACCGAGTCGCTCGGCTTCACGAAGGAGATCGTGGTGTGCGACGACGGCTCGCGCGATCGTACCTTCGCGATCGCCAGCGCGATGGCCGCCGCCGATCCGACGATCCGCGTGGTGCAGAACCCGAAGAACCAGGGCAAGGGCGCGGCGATCCGCACCGCCCTCGCCGCCGCGACCGGCGACTACTGCCTGATCCAGGACGCCGATCTCGAGTACGAGGTCACCGACTATCCGGCGCTCCTCGCCGAGGCCGCCAAGGGCGCCGACGTCGTCTACGGCTCGCGCTTCCTCAACAACCCGCGCCCGACCGGCATGCGCACCGCGAACTACGTCGCCAATCGCATGCTGACCGTGACCGCGAACCTGCTCTACGGCCTGGCGATCACCGACGAGGCGACCTGCTTCAAGCTGTTCCGCACCGAGCTCCTGCGCGAGCTCGGCCTCACCTGCACCGGCTTCGAGTTCTGCCCCGAGGTGACCGCCAAGGTCGGCCGCCGCAAGATCCCGATCGTCGAGGTCCCGATCGCGTACACCGCCCGCGCCATCGAGGAGGGCAAGAAGGTGCGCTGGACCGACGGCGTCGAGGCGATGTGGGTGCTCGTCAAGCACCGGCTCCGTCGTTCATGACGGCTGGCCCGTCGCTGCGGCGCGCGCTCCTGCGCGACGCCCACGTCGGCGCCGCCGCCACCGCGGGGGGCGCCGCGTTCGCCGGGCTGATCGAGTGGATCGTCACGCTGTGGCTGCACCCGGGCCCGACCAGCCTGATCGTCGATCTGCGCTTGCTGTGTCTGGTGGCGACGCTGATGGCGCTGGTGTGGATGGTGCTCGGGCCGCTCGGCGCCGTCGCCGCCGCGGCGCCGCGGCTGTGGACCCGCGTCGTCGAGGGTCGCGCCGCCGCCCTCGCCGCCCCCGCGCCGTGGCCCGCGCCGAGTCGGTGGCGGCTGTCGACGTCGGTCCACGCCCTGGTCGGCGGCGTCACCGTGGTCGGCTACGCCTTCGTCACGACCGTCGTCGGCGCCAAGGCGATCAAGTCGTTCAAGGAGCCGACGCTCACCGCGCTGGTGATCGCGATCGCCGCGCTGGTGATCGCCGCCGCCGCGGTGCTCGGCACCCGGGTGATCGCGACCGGCCTGGTCGCGCTGGTCGATCGCACCCACCGCGGCACCCGGCGCCCGACCGGCGTGCTGGCGTGGACCCTCGGGTCGCCGTGGCTGGCCGCCGCGATCTTCGTCGGCGCCGCGATCGCTGCGCTGCTGATCGCGGGCAAGTTCCACGCCCACCTGAAGCCGGTGTGGCCGTGGCGCCGCGCGGTCACGCTGGTCGCGTTCGCGGTCGGCGTCGGCCTCGCCCGCGAGTGGGCGACCTGGCGGCCGCGTGGCCTCCGCCGCGATCGCCGCGCCGCGATCGCCGTCGCCGCCGCGGTGCTGCTGCTGATCCCGCTCACGCTCTTGCGCATCGGCGCCGCGCCCCAGGTGAAGTTCATCGTGGTGTCGTCGTCGCCCAGCCTGGCCCGGGTGATCGAGCTGGTCCGCACCGCCAACGATCTCGATCGCGACGGCTTCGGCTCGCTGCTCGGCGAGAACGACTGCGCGCCGCGCGACCAGAAGATCCACCCGGGCGCCCGCGACTATCCCGACAACGGCGTCGACGAGAACTGCGATGGCCGCGACTTCTCGATGCGCGATCTCGCGGTCCCGGCGGGCCCGAGCCGCCCGGTGCCGCCCGCGTTCCTGCAGCCGTGGAACGTCCTCCTGATCACGATCGACACCGTCCGCTACGACTACACGACCTTCGGCCGCAAGCCGGGCTCGAACCGCACCCGCGACACCACGCCCGAGCTGGCGAAGCTCGCCGCCCGCTCCACCGACTTCACGTTCGCCCAGGCGCCGTCGGCCGGCACCATGGCGTCGATCCCCGCGATCCTCACGTCGAAGTTCTTCCACTCCGGCATCGCCCTCGACGAGACCCGCAACAAGCACGGCATGCCGCCGCGGCTCAAGCCCGAGAACCTGACCCTGCCCGAGATCATGAAGCAGGGCGGCTACGCGACCGGCGCGATCCTGTCTCACGAGTACTTCAACGACTGGGGCATGCAGCAGGGCGTCGACAACTACGACAACGAGATCGGCAAGACCCACGATCCCTACCGCGTCTCGTCGGATCGCCTGACCGATCGCGCGCTGGCGTGGATCTCGCGCCACCCGACCGGCAAGTGGTTCCTGTGGATCCACTACCTCGACCCGCACAGCCAGTACGTCGAGCACCCGGGCGATACCGCGTGGAACGCCGGGCCCGAGGATCTCTACGAGGGCGAGCTGCACTTCACCGACAAGCACATCGGCCGGCTGCTCGACGAGCTGATCCGCCTGCCCGGCGGCGAGCGCACGATCGTCGCCATCACCAGCGATCACGGCGACGCGTTCAACGAGCACGGCTTCTCGGGCCACGCGATCGCGCTGTACCGCGAGATCCTCCACGTCCCGCTCCTGATCTTCGTGCCGAACAATCCGCCGCGGCGGGTCGGTGGCGCGGTGTCCAACCTCGACCTGGTGCCGACCCTCGCCGCGCTGTGCGGCATCCCGGTCGACAACGCCGCGTTCGAGGGCCGCAACCTGGTGCCGTCGATCTTCTACGGCGAGGAGGACCCCGAGCGCGTGGTGTTCGCCGAGACCAACTACCCGGTGCCGATCCGCGCCGCGGTGTCGGCGTCGTGGAAGCTGGTCTTCAACATGAAGAGCAACTTCTACGAGCTCTACGACCTGGTGAAGGATCCGATGGAGCGCGTCAACCTGTCGTCGAGCAACACCGCGGCGCAGACCAAGATGCGCGAGCACATGGACAGCTGGCTCGAGCGCGTCGTGTTCTCGCGCGACGTCAACATGAACCAGGCCGCGATGCGGATGCAGAAGGTGCTCTTGCCCGGACCGCCGTCGCCGAAGCAGCCGACCCCGGGGCTGTCGTTCGACCAGGGCGCGGTCGAGGTGCTCGGCTACGAGGTCACCGGCGCGTCGGCCGGCGGCAAGGCGACGGTCGCGGTGTACCTGCACGCGGTGCGACGACCGTCGCGCGGCTTCCGCATCGGCGCGGTGCTGTGGGCCGCGCCTGCCTTCCTCCCGGGCGGCGCCGCGATGACCGACGCGGGCGCGCCGATCAACCTCTACACCGCGCCGATGCCGGGCGAGCAGGCCCGGGCCGGCGCCCGGGTCACCCTCGACGGCCTGTTGCCGAGCGATCGCTGGCGCGCGGGCGAGTACCTGCGCGAGGAGCTGATCGTGCAGCTGCCGCCGACCTGGTCGGCGAGCCAGGTGCTGGTCGGCCTCGTCGTCGGCACCCCCGACGGCTCGCGCCCCGACTTCGTCGGCCCCCAGCCCGCCAACGATCCGTCGTGCCTGACGCTCGGCCCGACGACGGTGGCCGTGCCGACGCCGCCGCCACCGCCGCCCCTCAACCTTCTGGATCTCCAGGACGCCGGCCCGCGCTGACCGCCGTCGCGGGGGCATTTTCCGGGGGCGCTTCGTACTACGCTACAAGCCATGATCACCGACTTCGCCAGCATGCTGTTCCAACAGACCCGGGCGGCCGAGGAAGAGTCCGGGAAGATCTTCGATCCGGTGATCGGCATCGTCACCGACATCAAGGACGACCTGAAGCTGTGTCGGATCAAGGTGAAGATCCCGTCGTTGCCCATCGCCGACAACTCGTGGTGGTGCAACTGGATCTCGATCGGCGGCGGCAAGGATCGCGGCTGGTTCTCGGTGCCCGAGATCGATGACGAGGTGGTGGTGATGTTCGAGCACGGCGACATCGGCCGGCCCCTCATCCTCGGCGCGCTGTGGAACGGCAAGGACAAGGCGATCGACAACAACGCCGACGACAAGAACGCCCGCCGGGTGTTCAAGTCGAAGAGCGGTCACAAGATCACGTTCGAGGACGTCGAGAAGTTCATCCTGATCGAGGACGGCGGCGGCATCGCGTCGGTGAAGATCGACGGCAAGAACAACCTGATCGAGCTCACCGCCAAGCAGGGCGACGTCGGCATCCAGTGCAAGGACGAGCTGACGATCCTCGCCGGCGAGATCGCGATCAAGGCCAAGGGCAACCTCGACCTGATGGGCAAGTCGGGCGGCGTCAACGCGTCGGCGACCGCGACGGTCAAGGTCGACGGCAACATGGTCGCCCTCAAGGGCTCGGCGATCGACATCAACCCGGGCGGCGTGGCGAAGGCCGCGAAGGCGTCGGGGACCGTCGCTGATTCTCCAGACCCTGCGAAGTAGCCGCGCTGCTCGGCAATCCGGGCGGGGAGCTCGCGTCACGAGACCCCGTGCGATCACGCGTCGGTGCCGACGCGCGACGCACCGGGTTCTGAGATCTACTGCGCGATGCGGCCGTTGCCGCCGCGGGGCGACTTCGGCAGGTGCGGCGGCTTGACCTCGGGCGGGACCAGGGTGGGGTCGGGGTTGGTGCCCTTGCGCAGGTACTCGGTGACCGGCCGGTAGGTCACCGTCCACTTGTCCTGCTTCACCTCGACGCCGTCCTTGTAGTACTTGCGGTAGCGCACGAGCTTGTAGCCGTCGAAGCCGCCCTGATCGGGAGCCTCGAAGCCGACCGGCAGCGACTCGTCGAGCCGCTCCTCGGTGGTGTACGGCGTCGACTCGAGCACCTTGCGCTCGAAGGCGATCTCGTCCCACGGCCGCTGCTTGCCGAGGATCTCGACCACCGCCTCGCCGCGCGCGACCCGGTAGTGGATCACGACCGGGAAGTCGTACGGGTTCTTCATCTTGAGGTCGGTGTTGGGCCACACCACGGTCGCGTCGAGCCCCATGGTCACGTAGGTCGACGGCCGCGAGTGGTTCGTCGTCTTCACGATCTCGAGCCCGGCGAAGAACGACGCGCCGAACAAGGTCGTCGAGATCTGGCAGGTGCCGCCGGCGAGGCCATCGACCATCTCGCCCGCGGTGATGACGTGGGCGATCTTGTAGCCCTCCTTCTCGGTGCGATCGCCGACGGTGCCGTTGAACGAGAACTCGACGCCGGGCGCGAGGACGTGGCCGTTGAGCTTCGACGCCGCGAGCTTGAGGTTGAAGTTGCGGTCCTTGTCGCTGACCGGAAACTTGGTCGTGAAGGTGCCGAGCACCTGGGAGATGTCGTCGATGCCGAGGTCGGCGCGGGTCACCGCCGCGGGCACCGCGAGGCCGATCAGCTCGACCTTGGGCGTGCCGCTGCGCGCCGCCGCCTCGATCCGATCGAGCGACGCGAAGACGTCGATCGCGAAGCCGGCGGCGTCGTCGTGGACGACCTTGCCCTCGAGATCGAGGTACGCGTTGACCGCGGGCCGATCGACGGTGGCCTTGAGGCCGGCCAGCGCCTTGGCGGCGGCCTCGCGATCGATCCGGATCGGCAGCGCACCCGCGGCCGACAGCACCGCGATCGCCTCGCCGCCGTCGACGCGGCGGGCGGCGTAGGACAGTTCGTCGGCGTCGACCGACACCGCGAGCTCGCGCCAGGTCAGCGTGCGCTCGCGCCCGGCGGCGCTGACCGTGACCTTGCCGTCGAGCGCGGCGTCGACGGTGGTGGCGAGGGCGGCGTGGGCGCTGCCCGCCGAGACCGTGGCGGGCGCGCTGCCGCTGCTGCGCGGCGGCGCGGTGCGCTCGCCGGTGACGACGTAGCCGCCGACCAGCGCGCCGCTCATGGCGAACAGGCCGGCCGCGAGACCGAGGTAGATCGAGCCGCGGCGGCGATCAGGAAGACGACGGGCCATGGTTCCTCACTATCACAAGCTACTCCGCGAGCCGGAGTTTTGCCTCGACAACCACTCGAAGATTGCACACGCGGGGCCACGTCACCGCGCTGTCACGCCGCGGGCTTGGCGGCGCCGCTCCCGGGTGGACACACTCGCCGCGTCAACCCGGACACGCGAGCCCTACCGTGCCCGTGGGTTTGACACCTGCCGTCGCATGAGGCAGCTTGCAGGGAGTGGCGTCCTCGCTCATCCAACGGAACAAAGCCGTCGCACGTCGCAAGGGGACCATCGCCACCGCCGCGGGTGTGGGCGCGGTCGCGCTGCTCGTGGTCGTGAACCCGATCGTGGGCGTCGTCGGCCTGGCGGGCGCCGCCTATCTCGGCTGGGACTGGCTGAGCTTCCGGATCAAGCACGGACTGCGACTGTAGTTTGATCTCCGGAACCCGGTGCGTTGTTCGACGGGACCGACGCACGATCGGACGGGGTCACGAGATGGCGAGCGCTTCCCCTGATCCTCGGTCACGAGATGGCGAGCGCTCCGTCTGATTCTGCGAGCTCGTCGGCCGAGCTGCGCCGTACGGCCGAGCAGTTGATCGGCAACGACCTCGACGGTCGCTACCGCGTCGACGAGCTGCTGGGGACGGGCGGCATGGGCGCGGTGTTCCGCGGCCACCACCGCTTCATGGATCAGGCGGTCGCGATCAAGGTGCTGCGACCGACCCTGGCGCGCGACCCGACCGCGGCGACGCGGTTCGTGCGCGAGGCCCGCGGCACCCTCAAGGTCGACAGCGAGCACGCGGTCAAGGTCCTCGATTTCGCGATCACCGAGGCCGGGCTCCTGTACATGGTGCTCGAGCTGCTCGACGGCCGCACCGTCGGGGAGGAGCTGGCCGACGACGGCGCGATGGCGCCGCGGCGCGCGGTCCGGATCGCGCGCCAGGTCTGCGACGCGCTGGCCGCCGCGCATCGGGTCGGGCTCATCCACCGCGATCTCAAGCCCGACAACATCATGCTGGTGCGGCGCGGGCACGATCCCGATCACGCCAAGGTCCTCGACTTCGGGCTCGCCAAGGTGATGGAGGGCGCGGGCGAACAGGCGCTGTCGATGGCCGCGCTGACCCAGGGCGGGATGGTGTTCGGGACGCCCGACTACATGGCGCCCGAGCAGGCGCTGGGCCAGGCGCTCGACGCGCGCTGCGATCTGTACGCGCTCGGCGCGACCTTGTTCGAGATGCTCACCGGGCGGCCGCCGTTCGTCGCGTCGAGCCCGCTCGAGGTGCTCGCGGCCCACGTCCGCGATCTGCCGCCGCGGCTGCGGACGATCCGCGCCGAGTCGACGATCTCCGACGAGCTCGAGGCCCTGGTCGATCGCTGCCTGGCGAAGTCGATCGAGGACCGGCCGCCCTCGGCCGAGGCGCTGGGCGTCGCGCTGCGGGCGATCGAGGCGACGCTGGCGGCGCCGCGTCGCGCCGTGCTGGCCGACACGGTGCCCGTGCCTGCGATCAGCGGCGCGCTGGTCGCGGCGCCGCGGCCGCCGCCGGCGTCGCGGGGCTGGTCCACCGACGATCGGCCGGTCCGCCGCTCGCGCGCGCCGCTGGTGATCGGCGCGGTCGCGATCGTCGCCGCGGCGGCGCTGGTGATCGTCGCGGTCACGCGGCCGAAGCCGGGGCCGACCGGCGTCGCGGCGACGACCGCCACCGACGCGCCTGCGATCGCGACCGATGCGGGTGTCCCCGATGCCGCCGCGGTCGACGCGAGGGCGGCGCCGCTCGACGCGGGCGTCCGCGATCCGAGCCCGCGCGCCGAGCCGCTGAAGGCGCACCTCGCCGCGGCGGAGGCGGCGCGCCGCGCGGGCAACCGCTTGCGCCAGCTCGCCGAGGCCGACGCGGCGCTGAAGGCGGCGCCCGGCAACCGCCAGGCCCGGTTCCTGATCGGCGACGCGCTGGTCGGGTCGGGTGATCTGCCGCGAGGCTGCAAGTACCTGCGCCAGGCCGGGTCGGCGGCGGCGACGGCCCGGGCCCGCGAGGTCGGCTGCCCCTGATTCCTGCGGGTCGGCCCCCGCGACCGACGGATTTCGGTATCCTCGGGCCTGATGTCGTCCAGGGTTCCGCTTGACCCCTGACTCAGCGCCACCGCGATCGGCGGGCGCGAGCGGATCGGCGGCGGCCGTCGACGGCGCCCGGAGGGTCGGCGGCTACGCCCTCGGTGCGCTGGTGCGGCGCGGCGCCTGCGCCGACGTCTATCGCGCGACGCGGATCGGCGCGGGCGACGACATCGTCGAGGCGACCGCGCATCTGGTCCACCCCGCCCTCGCCGCGCGTCCGGAGATCGTGCGCGCGGTCGCCGCCCAGGCGACGAGTGCCGCCGCGGTCGCCGATCTGCGCAACGTCGCCGCCACCCTCGGCGCCGGCTTCGAGGACGGCCTGCTCTACGTCATCACCGAGGCCGAGGGCGGACCGACCCTGCGCGAGGTCCTCGACCGCAAGCGCGCCAGCTCGGGCGCGGGGCTGCCGCCGCGCGGCGCCGCCAACGTGATCGCCACCGTCGCCCAGGCGCTGCTCGCGGGCGGCGTCATCCACGGCGGCCTGTCGGCCGAGTCGATCACGCTGGCGCGCGCGGGCCGCATCGCGGTCGCCGACCTCGCGCTCGGCCCGGCCCTCGCCGCCGCGGTGTCCCACGGGCTGATCGCGGCCCCGGGCTGGCTCGCCCCCGAGCTGGCCCAGGGCGCCGCGCCGTCGGCGGCGTCGGACGTCTACGCCCTCGGCGCGCTGCTCTACGACGCGCTGGTCGGTCGGCCCCTCGCGCGCGGCGGCCCGCGGCCCAGCGAGGCCGCGCCCGGCATCCCACCCGAGGTCGACGAGCTGATCGCCCGCGCCTGCGCCGAGAAGCCCGAGCGCCGCTTCGACTCGGTCGCGGCGCTGCGCGAGCTGGTGGTCGACATCCTGCTCACCGCCGATGACGAGGAGGTCGACGTCGCGGCGTCGCCCGCGGTCGCGATCGCGCCCGCCCTCGAGGCGGCGATGCAGGACGGCCACGAGCGCTGGCTGGTCAGCAAGGGCCACTTCGACTTCGGGCCGTTCTCGATGAAGCAGATCGTCGAGCAGATCTTGCACGGCCAGATCCACCACGGCCACGTCCTCATGGACAAGGACGAGGGCGGCCGGGCCAAGGTCGACGAGCACCCGCTGCTCGGCCCGCTGGTCGACGCCG
>JAYTAJ010000162.1:0-4783 GCA_043737575.1 Myxococcales bacterium
TCCTCGCCGGCCGGCTCGCCGAAGAACTCGGGGACGATGATCAGCTCGTCGTCGTCGTCGAGGTCGCCGTCGTTGGTGACCGACACGCCGCGCGGGTTCTTGGGCGCGGTGATCGCGCCGGTCTCGGCGAAGGTCGCGGTGTCGATGACCGCGATGCGGCCCTCGGCCCACTCGGCGACGTAGAGGCGGCGGCCGGTCGGCGACAGCGCGAGGCCGGTCGGCTCGGAGCCGACCGCGGTGGGCGCCGACACCGTCGGTGACGCGGTGTCGAGCCCGGTGATGCGGACGATCGTCCCGTCGGCGCGGTTGGCGACGTACGCGGTCTGGTTGTCGGGGTGGATCACCACCGCGGCGGGCTCGCCGCCGGTCGCCAGCTCGGCGACGCGGGCGTTGGTGGCGGTGTCGAAGATGCTGACGGTGCCGGCCTCGGGGTTGACCATCACGACGCGCTGATCGTTTTCGCTGATCGCGATCGTGCCCGACTTCGACGGTCGCGACGCCGCGACCAGGACCGGCGGGGCGTCGACGTCGGCGTCGATCGACGCGTCGGGGGTGACAGGGTTCTCGACGTCGCCACAGGCGGCGGCGAAGGCGACGCTCGAGAGCGCGATGGCAAGCAGGCTATTTCGGGTCATGCGGGTCCTCCAGCCGACCCGCTATTGCGAGCGCCGTGCCCGCGCGAATGCGCTTCGATCCGGCGGGTTTGGCAAGCGATCCGGACCTGGTTGCCGCGGTCGCGGCGCGCCTGCGCTGGCCTCGGCCTGGCCGCGGCCAACCCGGCCAGCCACCTATATACTGCGCGCGATGTCGGAAACCGCTCGCGACAGCGAGATCGAGCGCGGCGGTGATGCGCCCGCGGTCCCTGGCGTGGTCGTGGTGTGGAGCGGCGCGACGCCGCGGCTGACCGCGCTGCGGGTGCCGCCGCCCGGCCTGGTGCTCGGCCGCGACGCCCTGCCCGACGACGAACGGCTGTCGCGCCAGCACGCGCGCATCCGCTGGGACGGCGCGCGGTTCCACGTCGCCGATCTGGCAAGCCGCAACGGCACGTTCGTGAACGGCCGCGCGGTGAACGACGGCGACGTCGCCGTGGTGACGCCCGCGGTGGTCCGGGTCGGCCGCACCGTGTGCCTCCTGGTCGACGATCTCGAACCGTTCGTCGCCGCCACGGTCGCCACCGTCGACGGCGCGATCGTCGGCCCGACGTTGCGGCGGTCGTGGGACGCGGTCGAGCGCGCCGCGCGCAGCGGCCGCGCGTTGCTGCTCACCGGCGACAGCGGCGTCGGCAAGGAGCTGGCGGCGCGAGCGTTCCACCGCGCCAGCGCGATCGCGGGCGAGCTGTGCGCGGTGAACTGCGCCGCGATCCCCCACGGCCTCGCCGAGCGGCTGCTATTCGGCGCGCGGCGCGGCGCGTACTCGGGCGCCGACAAGGACTCCGACGGCTACCTCGCGGCGGCCGACGGCGGCACCCTGTTCCTCGACGAGCTGGGCGAGCTCGATCTGGCGGTGCAGGCCAAGCTCCTGCGCGTGCTCGAGACCGGCGAGCTCCTCGCGCTCGGCGCGCCGCGGCCGCGGATGGTGTCGTTGCGCGTGGTCGCGGCGACGCTGAAGGATCTGCGGCGCGAGGTCACCGCGGGTCGGTTCCGCGACGATCTGTACTTCCGGATCGGTCGGCCCGAGGTCCGCATCCCCGCGCTGCGCGATCGCCGCGAGGATCTGCCGTGGCTGTGCGCGGCGGCGACGCGAGCGAGCGGGCTGCCGCCCCACGCGACGCTGATCGAGGCGTGCCTGCTGCGGCCGTGGCCCGGCAACGTCCGCGAGCTGATCGGCGAGGTCACGCGCGCGGCCCACGCCGCGGTCGAGCTCGGCCACGGCGCGGTGCGGGCCGAGGATCTCGACGAGCGCGCCGGTCGCTTGCTGACCGACCCGTCGACCCCGACCGCGCCGAGCCCGATCACGCCGTTCGCCGTGCCGATCGTCCCGAGCGCGAGCGTGCCGAGCGACGCCGCGCGGCCCGCGCCGCTGCCCGATCACCGCATGATCCTCGACGCCCTCGGCGACGAGCGCGGCAACGTCAGCGCCGCGGCTCGCCGCCTCGGCGTGCGCCGCAACCAGCTGCGCCGCTACCTCGCGCGCCACCCCGACGCCGCCGCGCTGGTCACCGACGCCGCGGCCGACGACAGCGACGACGCGTAACTCGCGCCGCGCCTAGCCAACGCGGTCGCGCCATGGTTCGATCGCGCCGTGGTCGAATCGCGCGCGCTCAGCCTGATCGGCCAGATCATCGACGAGCGCTACACGATCCAGCGGCTGATCGGTCACGGCGGCATGGGCGAGGTCTACGCGGCGCGGCGGCGCACCATCGACGACGAGGTGGCGCTCAAGCGGCTGCTGCCGAGCCAGGACTCGCCGAACAACCGCCAGCGCTTCGCGATCGAGGCCCAGGCCGCGGCCCACATCCGTCACCCCAACGTCGTCCGCATCTTCGACTACGGCGACGATCCGACGATCGGGCCGTACCTGGTGATGGAGCTGCTCGAGGGCCCGACCCTGGCGGCGCTGCTCGTCGAGCATCGGCTGCCGCTCGACCGCGCGCTCGACGTCTTCTCGGGCGTGTGCGCCGCGATCGAGGCCGGCCACCGCCGCGGCATCGTCCACCGCGATCTCAAGCCGGCCAACGTCGTGGTCAGCGTCGCCGACGACGGCCGCGAGCTGGTGAAGGTGCTCGACTTCGGGCTCGCGGTCGATCAGCGCCTCGCCGAGCGCAACATCACCACGCCCGGCACCATCATCGGCACCGTCGCGTACATGGCGCCCGAGCAGACCGACGGGCGGCCGTCGTCGCCGGCGTCCGACGTGTTCTCGCTCGGCGTGCTGCTCTACGAGCTGGCGACCGGCGCGCTGCCGTTCGCGGGGCTCGGCGCGATGGAGACGCTGCTCGCGATCAGCGGCGGCCGCTACCCGCCGCCGCGCGAGCTGGTGCCCGAGCTGCCCGACGCGGTGGTCGCCGCGATCGTCGCCGCGCTCGATCGCGATCCGGCGGCGCGGCCGGCCAGCGCCGAGCGCCTGGCCCAGCTCGCGCTCGGTGACGCCGCCCGCGCGCCCGCACCACGCGCGGCGGTTCCGGCATCGCCGCGGCCGCGTCGCGCCGCGGTCGAGACCGTCGCGACCAGCGAGCTCGTCCCCGCGTTCGCGCACTTCGTCGGCCGCGCCGAGGAGCTGGCCGCGCTCGATCGCGCCCTCGCCGAGACCTGGAGCGAGCGGCCGCCGCTGGTCGCGATCACCGGCGAGGGCGGCATCGGCAAGACCCGGCTCGCCGAGCGCGTCGCCGCGACCGCGCGCAAGAAGGGCGCGCTGGTCCTGGCCGGGCGCTTCTTCGACTACGTCGGCAGCCGGCCACCGCCGCTCGAGACCTTCCTCGCGATGATCGACGATCGCACCCATCCGGCGAAGGCCGACGGCGCGTGGACCAGCCTCGACGAGGTCGGCGCCGGCCAGCGCTACCGCGCGTTCGCCGCGATCGCCGACGCCCTCGCCGGTCAGGCCGCGGGCCGGCCGCTGGTGATCGTGCTCGACGATCTGCACTGGGCGACGCGGATCGATCTCGAGCTGGTCGATCACGTCCATCGCACCCTCGGGTCGCGCGGCACGCTGATCGTCGCGACCGCCCGGGTCGACGGTAGCCGTGACTTCGCGGCGTGGCGGGCCAGCCGCGCCAGCGCCATCCTCGAGGTGCCGCTGGTCGGCCTCGGCGAGGACGAGGTGCGGACCTGGCTCGAGGGCGCGTTCCGCGGCATCCGCATCTCGCCGATCGACACCCGCCGCCTGTGCAAGCTGAGCGGCGGCAACCCGTTCGCGCTGGTCGAGATCGGCCGGCAGCTGGTGGCGCGCGGCGTCCTCGCCCGCGATGGCGCGGGCTGGCGACTGGCCGCGCTCGGCGACGTCGAGCTCCCCGCCAGCGTGTCGGCGATGGCGACCGCGCGCGTCGACGAGCTGGCGCCGCACCACCGCGCGGTGCTCGAGCTGGCGGCGGTGCTCGGCGACGAGTTCCGGGTCGCCACGCTGGTGGCGGCGGCCGGCGTCGGCGAGGCCGCGGTCGACGACGCGGTCGACGCGGGCCTCGGCCTGCGGCTGCTCAGCGAGCGCGATCTATCGGTCGGCAACGACTGCCGGTTCGCGAGCCCGGTGATCCGCCAGGCGGTCTACGATCGCATGCCGGCGCGGGCCCGCCGCCGCGCCCACCGCGCCGTCGTCGACGCGCTCACCGCGGTCTACGGCGATGCCGACGACCGCTTCGCCCACGTCTTCTCGTATCACTATCACGCGGTCGGGGCGTGGCCCGAGGCGTTCGGGTTCTCGACCCGCGCCGCCGCCGAGGCGCTGGTGCGCGGCGACTACGAGCTGGGCCGCGCCGCGGTCGCGCGCGCCGACGCCGCCGCTGACGAGCTGGCCGCGCTCGGGGTCCGCCGCGACGACACCCTCGCCGCGCGCCTCGAGCTGGTGGCCGGCACGATCGCGACCGCGCTCGGCGACGCCGCCGCGGGCGCGGCCCGCCTCGAGCGCGCCGCCGCCCAGGCACCGACCGCGGCGATCGCGATCGACGCCCACATCGAGCTGGCCCGCAACCTCGGCGCGCGGGGCGAGCTGGTCGCCGCGGTCGCGGTCGCCGAGCGCGCCGCCGCCACCGCCGGCGCCGACGATCCGACCCGGGCGCTGATCGCGCGCACGCTCGCCGCCGACATCGGCGGCCGCGCCGGCCTGGTCACCAGCGGCGTGCTCGATCGCC
>JAYTAJ010000163.1:0-2044 GCA_043737575.1 Myxococcales bacterium
AGGACGACGCGACCAGCATCAGCCTGGCGCAGGTCACCGACGTGGTGAAGGCCTTCGCCGACACCAAGCTCAACGGCGACGGCGTGATCATCTCCGACAGCACCACCGACGCCGACACCCAGCAGGCGATCGAGGAGGCGATGGCCGCGGTCGGCACCACCACCGATCGCAGCGGCAAGCCCGGGATCGATCAGGCCAGGGCCGACGCGTTCTTCGCGTCGATCGACGAGGCCGCGGCGTGGCACCAGGCCGGCGCCAACGCGGCGACGATGGGCCCGGCCAGCTCGGCGGCGGCCGACGCGCTCGCGGCGATCAAGGCGAAGCTCGACGACTACTTCGCGCGCACCGCGCTGGTCGCGTTCGACGCCAACGCGCTGGCGGGCATGAACGGCCAGGACGCCGACTTCACCGCGATGAGCGGCGCCGCGCTGACCAGCGGCTCCGAGGCGATCGCGCGCCTGCCGCTGTCGACGATCCAGGCCGGCAAGTCGCTGCCGCTGCGCACCGGCGTCAACCCGGCGTGGGCGGCCGCGCTCGCGGCCTTCGCCGATCACACCGTCGCGCCGATCCTCGGCGCCCGCGACACGCTGACCGCGGCCGACTACGCGTCGATCCTCGACAGGCTCGCGGCGTTCGTGACCTGGCGCGCCGCCAAGCCCGACACCGCGGTCGCCAAGCTCGACGAGGTCCGCATCACCGCGCTGGCGTCGGGCCCGGCCCGCGCCGCGATCACCGCGCTGATCGCCGCCGATCACGCGCTCGAGCGCGACTACCTCGCGATCGCGTCGGTCGAGAAGCTGTGTCGGTTCCAGCGCGACTTCGGCCGCATCGTCCGCAACTTCGTCAACTTCTCCGACTTCTACTCGAAGCGCGACGGCGTGTTCCAGGCCGGCACGCTCTACCTCGACGGCCGCGCCTTCAACCTGACGGTGCCGGTGTCCGACGCCGGCAAGCACGGCGCGCTGGCCGGGATGTCGGCCGCGTACCTGGCGTACTGCGACCTCGAGCGCGCGGGTGCACCGCCGCGCACGATCGCGGCCGCGCTCACCAACGGCGACGCCGACAACATCTTCGTCGGCCGCAACGGCATCTTCTACGACCGCGACGGCGTCGACTGGGACGCGACGGTGTCGAAGATCGTCTCGAACCCGATCAGCGTGCGCGAGGCGTTCTACTCGCCGTACAAGAAGCTCGTCCGCGTCATCGAGGACACGATCAACAAGCGCGCGACCGACGCCGACACCAAGAGCGCCACGCGGCTCGACGGCACCGCGCAGACCATCGCCACCGTCGATGTGACCAAGCCGGTCGATCCTGCGGCGCTCGCCGTGACGCCCACCAGGCGGGGCTTCGACGTCGGCATGATCGCGGTCATCAGCCTCGCGATCGGCGCGGTGATCGGCGCGCTCGGCGGACTGCTCGCGGTCATGATCGGCCTCGGCGTGTGGGCGCCGTTCGCGGTCGCCGGGATCCTGCTCGCGATCTCGGGACCGTCGATGCTCCTGGCGTGGATGAAGCTGCGCCAGCGCAACCTCGGGCCGATCCTCGACGCCAACGGCTGGGCGGTGAACAGCCGGGCCCGGGTCAACGTCTCGTTCGGGCGGACGCTCACCGAGCTGGCGGTGCTGCCGAAGGGCGCGACCCGATCGGTGGAGGATCCGTTCGCGGACCGGAGCAGCCCGTGGAAGCTCTACCTCACGATCGTGATCGTGCTGGTGCTGGCCGGGTCGTGGTATGCGGGCAGGCTCGATCGGCTGCTGCCGCGATCGATCAACAGCGTGAAGGTCCTCGGCAAGAACGCGCCCGGCTACGGCGGTTCGTGGATCCCCAATCCGTGACGACCCCGGCGGCGGCGACTCGCTTGGGTCGATCGTGTGGTCGATCGTGGCAGGTCGAAGGCCGCCGCGGTGCGTTCGAACTCATCTCTGCAGGAGCTCATCTAGATGCGAAGCCCGATGATCCGCGGCGTGGCGTTGGCCACGTTGCTGTCGTTCTTGTCGTTGTCGTGCGGTCCGAAGGGGGCCGGCACCAAGCCGGGTGGCGG
>JAYTAJ010000164.1:0-2044 GCA_043737575.1 Myxococcales bacterium
GCGTCGCAGACCGCGCTGGCGTGGCTGCTCCACAAGCCCCAGGTCTCGAGCGTCATCTTCGGCGCCCGCTCGGTCGCGCAGCTCGACGACAACGTCGCCGCCGCCGACCTCAAGCTCTCCGCCGCGCAGCTGAAGCAACTCGACGACGCCAGCGGCTTCGACCTCGGCTACCCCTACGACTTCATCTCGCGCATCTCGGGTAGCTGGTAAGCGGCAGCGGGCGCCACGCGGCGGGCGGCGGTGGGCGCGTGGGGCGCTCGTGGGCGGTGTGCGCGGGTCACGCACCACAGGGTGCGCGTACGCCTCGGTGGTGCGCGTGATTCCGCGGCGCTCGCGCGGCATGGGCGTTGCTGTACCTGACAGCAACTTCCTCGTCTCGCTTCGCACTCAAGGATCCCACCATGCGCAACTCCACTCTTGCCACTGTCCTCGGCGCGACGTTGCTCGTGTGCTCCAGCGGCGCGGCGCTCGCCGATGGCGGCGCGTACACCGCGAGCAAGCATGTCGAGCCCCTGCCGGGCGGTCACTTCCTGTGCGACGTCGCCTTCGACGTCAACCAGACCGAGGTGACCTACGAAGGCTCGGTCGAGCTCGACCACGCGGTCGACGCGATGAAGACCGACGAGGACGCGCTGATCGTCCTCGACAGCCACACCGACGCGACCGGCTCGCAGCGCCTCAACACCGCGGTGGCGTGGCGGCGCGCCGAGGCGGTGAAGGACGGCCTGGTCGCGCGCGGCATCGATCCCGATCGGGTCGTGCTCGCGGTCTACGGCGAGAACACGGCGCAGGGCCGCATCGGCCGCGCCGATCGCCGCGTCGATCTGTGGATGACGTACACCGTGTCGGTGAAGGACATCGTCGCGCGCACGCTCGCGAAGGGCGAGGCGGTGGCGTGGACCCGGCCGCTCACGCAGGATCAGATCGAGCACAAGCCGCGGCTCACCGCGACCCGGACGCCGACGCGGGCGACGCGGACGCCGAGCCGCACGGCGGCGCGCTGATCGGTGGTAGATCGATCGGGTGACGCGGTGTCTCTACCTGCACGGCTTCGCGTCGGGGCCGGGCTCGGCCAAGGGCGTCGCGTTCGCCGATGACTTCGCGGGCCGCGGCGTCGCGGTCGAGCGGCTCGATCTGCGGGTGCCGTCGCTCGAGCACCTGCGGCTGTCGCGGATGATCGATCACGTGCTCGCGCGCATCGGCGACCGCGAGCCGATCGTGCTGATCGGCTCGAGCCTCGGCGGGCTGTGCGCGGCTCGGGTCGCCGAGCGCTCGCCCGCGGTGCAGGCGCTGGTGCTGCTGGCGCCCGCGTTCCAGCTGGTGCAGCGCTGGCGGGCCCGGCTCGGTGATGACGCGTGGCAGGCGTGGCGCGACGCGGGCTGGCTCGCGATCCACGATCACGCCGAGCGCCGCGAGGCCCGGGTCGACTTCGGCTTCGCCGAGGACGCGATCGCGACCGACGACGGCTGGCCGGATCCGACGGTCCCGACCCTGGTCTTTCACGGCACCGCCGACGACGTGGTCGACATCGAGCGGTCGCGCGAGTGGATCGCGCGCGGCCCCGACCGGACGCTCATCGAGCTCGACGACGGTCACCCGCTGGTCGCGTCGCTGCCGACGATCGTGCCGCGGGCCTGGGACTTCGTCGCGCCGTACTACTCGCCGTCCCAGTAGTCGCGCGGCGCGTCGAGCAACCCGCGGTAGCGGAACACCGACGGCAGGCCGGGATCGGGCGCGGTCCGCACCATGACCTTGCCGGAGTCGGGGTACTCGACGATCTCGTGCGGGATCTCGCTGCTGATCGCGAGGTAGCGCAGCTCGACGTCGGCGGTGTTGATGAGCTGGTGCGCGGTGTCCTGACCGCCCGGCTTCGCGGTGATGACGTCGCCCTTGCGGATCGGATACTCGTCGGCGCCGATCCGCACGACGCCGCTGCCGTCGAGGATCACGAACAGCTCCTCGTTGACGTGATGGTTGTGGAACGGCCACGCCCGCTTGCCAGGCGGCACCACGCACAGCGAGCAGCCGAGCAGCCGCGCGCCGA
>JAYTAJ010000165.1:0-4779 GCA_043737575.1 Myxococcales bacterium
GCTGGAGCCGTCGGACGGCGCCGATCGCGAGGCCGGGCTGCGGCAGATGGCGTCGCGCCGGGTCGACCTGGTGATCGGCGTGGGCTTCATCTTCAGCGCCGATCTGGAGCGGCTGGCGCGCGAGTTTCCCGACGTCGCGTTCGCGGGCGTCGACTACGCGCCGACCGGGCCGGACGCGACGCCGCCGAACCTGGCGGGGCTGCGGTTCCGCGAGCACGAGGGCAGCTTCGTCGTCGGCGCGATCGCGGGGCTGACGACGAAGACCCGGATCGTTGGCTTCGTCGGCGGCATGAAGATCCCGCTCATCCGCAAGTTCGAGGCGGGCTACGAGGCCGGCGTGAAGCACACCTGCCCGAGCTGCCGCGTCTACTCGGCGTACGCGGGCACCGAGCCGAAGGCGTTCGCCGATCCGATGCTGGGCCAGGAGCTGGCGGCGGCGCAGTACGAGGGCGGCGCCGACGTCATCTTCCACGCGGCGGGCAAGACCGGCAGCGGCGTGATCGCGGCGGCGAAGGCGCGGCGGTTGCTGGTGATCGGCGTCGACTCGGATCAGCAACTGGAGGCGCCGTGCTGTGTGCTGACGAGCATGGTGAAGCAGGTCGACGTCGCGGTGTTCGACGCGATCGAGGACGTGGTCGAGCAGCGGTTCCACGGCGGCATCCGCGAGCTAGGGCTGGCCGACGACGGCGTCGGCTTCGTCGCGGACGCCAACAACGCCCACCTCTTGCCGGCGGCGATCGTCGCGCGGGCCCGGGACATCAGCGCGGCGATCGTGGCGGGGACGATCGTGGTGCCGCAGCGATGACGACGCCGGCGCTGCGGGTGCGGGCGAGCGTGCGCTTCGGCGACTGCGTGGCGCTGGCCGACGGCACCCTCGAGGTCGCGGCGGGCTCGGTCCACGCCCTGGTCGGCGAGAACGGCGCGGGCAAGTCGACGCTGATGCGCATCGTCTACGGCCTGACCCGCGCCGACGGCGGCTCGCTGGAGCTGGGCGAGGCGATCGACCTGGCGCACCACAGCGTCGCGGCGGCCCAGGCGCGCGGCGTCGGGATGGTGCATCAGCACGGCATGCTGGTGCCGACGTTGACCTTGGCGGAGAACGCGGTCTTGGGCCGCGAGCCGCTGCGCCACGGGTTGATCGACGGTGAGCGCGCGGCGCGCGAGCTGATCGCGGCGGGGGCGCGGCTGGGGCAGACGCTGGTGCCGACCGCGATCGCGGGCGACCTGACGGTGGGCGAGCGCCAGCGCGCCGAGATCGCGATGGTCGCGGGCCGGGCGTCGCGGCTCCTGATCCTCGACGAGCCGACCGCGCTGCTCACGCCGGCCGAGGTCGACGCGCTGTTCGCGATGGTGCGGCAGCTGGCGGCGACCGGCGGCGCGGTGGTGCTGGTGACCCACAAGCTCGACGAGGTGGCCCGGGTCGCCGACGAGGTGACGGTGCTGCGCGCGGGGCGATCGGTCGCGACCTGGTCGGCGTCGATCGGCGCCCACGAGATCGCGCGCGCGATGGTGGGCGGCGAGCCGCCGCCCGCGCCGTCGCGGCCGCCGGCACCGAGCGCCGAGGCGGCGATCAGCCTCGCGGTGCGCGGGCTCGTCGTCGCGGGCCCGAGCGGCGGTGGTCTCGACGGCGTCGCGCTGGAGGTGCGCGCGGGCGAGGTGCTGGGCATCGCGGGCGTCGAGGGCAACGGCCAGCGCGAGCTGGCGCTGGCGATCGCGGGGCTGGCGACGATCCAGCGCGGCGCGATCGAGCTCGACGGCCGCGACGTCACCCGCGCGTCGGTGGCGGCGCGGCGCGCCGCTGGCCTGGCGCACCTGCCCGAGGATCGCCACCGCCACGGCTTGATCGACGACGCGACCGTGGCCGACAACGTCGCCCTGGGGCGGCTCGGCGAGGTGCGGCGGCGCGGGACGATCGATCGCGAGGCGCTCGCGATGCTGACCGCGCGCCTGTTGCGCGAGCTCGACGTCCGGCCCGCCGATCCCGACCTGCTGGCGGGCGCGCTGTCGGGCGGCAACCAGCAGAAGCTGGTGGTCGCGCGCGAGCTGGATCGGCCGGGCGTCCGCGCGGTGCTGGCGGTGCATCCGACCCGCGGCGTCGATCTGGCGGCGATCGCGCGCATCCGCGATCGCCTGCGGGCGGCGGCGGCGGGCGGCGCGGCGGTGCTGTTGTTTGCGGCCGATCTCGACGAGCTGTTCGCGCTCGCGCATCGGATCGTCGTGCTGTACCGCGGGCGGATCGCGGGCGAGCTGCGCGGCGCGGCGCTGGCCGCTCCCGACGCGCGGACCCGGCTGGGCGGCTGGATGGTGGGGGCGTCGTGAACCGCCACGTCATCGCGCTGCGCGGCGCGATCACCGCGCTCCTGGTCGCGATCGCGGCGGGCAGCGTGCTGATCATCGTGGCGCGGGCGTCGCCGATCGAGGTCTGGCAGACGCTGCTCGCGCGCACGTTCGGCGACGCCGAGAGCATCGGCCAGGTCATCTTCCGCGCGACGCCGCTGGTGTTCACCGGCCTCGCGGTCGCGGTGCCGCTGCGCGCCGGGCTGTTCAACATCGGCGCCGAGGGTCAGATGATCGCGGCGGCGGTGGCGTGCGCGGTGATCGCGGCGCTGCTGCCGGCCTCGACCCCCGCGGTGCTGGCGATCGCGGCGGCGACCGCGACGGCGATGGCGGCGGGCGCTGCGGTCGGCGCGACCACGGGCGCGCTGCGGGTGTACCGCGGCGCTCACGAGGTGATCGTCGCGATCTTCCTGAACGCGATCATCGGCGGGGTCGCGCTGTGGCTCGGCAACCGCTCGTTGTTCGTCGGCGACGCCACCCGCACGGCGACGATCGTGCCCGCCGCGGTGCTGCCCGATCTCGGCATCGCGCGCTCGAGCGCCAGCGTCAGCGCGATCGGCGCGGTCGTCGCCGCCGGGCTCATCGCCTGGCTCCTGGCCCGCACCACCGCGGGCTTCGTGTGGCGCGCGACCGGCCGCGGCCTCGAGGCGGCGCGGGCGGCCGGCTTCGCGGTCGATCGCGCGCGGGTGTCGTCGATGGCGGTGGCGGGCGCGATGGCTGGCCTCGCCGGCGCCCACTTCGTCCTCGGCCACAAGCACGCCTACGAGGACGGCCTCGGTCGCGGCGTCGGCTTCGTCGGCGTCGCGGTGGCGCTGCTCGCCCAGGGCAGCGCGCTCGGCATCGTGGTGTCGGCGCTCTTGTTCGGCGTGCTCGCGCAGGGCGGGCTCGGCGTCGCCGAGCTGGTGCCGAAGGAGATGGTCGACGTGCTGCAAGCGGTGGTGGTGCTGGTCGCCGCGGTGTCGCTGCGGCGGAGGTCGCCGCGATGATCGAGTTCCTCGCGATGCTCGCGACCGTCGGCTTCCTCGCGCAGATCGTCGGCATCGCGGTGCCGTACGTGCTCGCGGCGCTGGGCGGCACGCTGACCGAGCGCTCCGGCGTGATCGACCTGGCGCTCGAGGCCAAGCTCCTGTGCGGCGCCCTCGCCGCGACGATCGCGACACTCGAGACCGGCTCGGTCGCCGCGGGCATCGTCGCGGGCGCCGCGGCCGGCTGCGCGGTCGGCGCGATGCAGGCGTACTGGACGATCCGCCTCGGCGCCGAGCAGGTCGTCACCGGCATCGCGCTCAACCTCGCGGCGTTCGGGCTCAGCCGCTACCTGCTCGGCGTGATCTACGGGCAGAGCTCGAACTCGCCGACCTTCACCACCCACGCGACGACGGTGTGGCGCAGCCCGACGGTGTGGCTCGCGGTCGTGGTCGCCGCGATCGTCGTCGTCGGCCTCGCGCGCACCCGACCCGGGCTGCGGATTCGCGCGGTCGGCGAGCACCCCGAGGCGGTCGCGGCCGCGGGCGCGTCGGTGGTGCGGACGCGCTGGCTGGCGCTCGTCGTCGGCGGCGCGATCGCCGGCGTCGGTGGCGCCCACCTGTCGCAGAGCTGGGGCGGCTTCGTCGCCGAGATGTCGGGCGGCCGCGGCTACGTCGCGCTGGCCGCGGTGATCATGAGCGGCTGGCGGCCCGGCCGCGCCGCGCTGATCTGCCTCGGCTTTGGCGCCGCCGAGGCGCTGCAGGTCCGCATGCAGACCCACGGCGTCGGCCTGCCCGCCGAGCTGGTGCGGCTCCTGCCGTACCTGCTCGCCCTGGTGCTGCTCGCCGCGGTGAAGCCGCGCACCGCGGCGCCGAGCGCGCTGGGCAAGCCGTGGACCGGTGCGGGCTAGCGTTTGCGCTTGGTGAGCCGCACGGTCTCGATCGCGCGATCCGACGCCGCCACGACCTCGATCGCGACGCCGCTGACGGTGAGCGTCGCGTTGGGCGCGGGGATCTTGCGGAAGCGCTCGATCAGCAGGCCGCCGATGGTCTCGTAGTCGTCGCTCTCGGGCAGGCCGAGGTCGAGCTCCTGGTTGAGCTTGGCGACCGAGGTCTTGGCCTCGACCCGCCACACCCCGGGCTTCTCCAGGCGGATCGGCGACGGCTCGTCGTCGTACTCGTCGTCGATGTCGCCGACGATGGTCTCGAGCAGATCCTCGACGGTGACGATGCCGATCGCGCCGCCGTACTCGTCGACCACGACCGCGATCGGGTTGCCCGCGGCCTGGAGCTGCACCAGCAGATCGATCGCCTTCATGCTCTCGGGCACGTAGCTGACCGGCCGCGCCACCGACGCGATCGCGGTCGCGCGGCGATCGGGCCCGGCGGCGAGGATGTCGAAGGCGTGGACGATGCCGACGATGTCGTCGACCCGGCCGCGGTAGACCGGCATGCGCGAGTGCTGCTTGTCGGCGACCTC
>JAYTAJ010000166.1:0-11030 GCA_043737575.1 Myxococcales bacterium
CGCAGCGGGCGAAGGAGGGGCGGGCGAGGAGGCGGGCGCGGTAGGCGCGCAGGATGGGGTAGGACTCGGAGATGCGATGCGTCCAGTCGGCGTAGAAGAGTGAGGGGGCGGCGGCGCAGTCGGCGAGCGTGAAGTCGGCGCCCGTGGCCCACGGCTGGTCGGCGAGGTGGCCCTCGAGCCAACCGTAGGCGAGCTCGAGCTTCGCAGCGGCGAGGGCCATGCCGTCCTGGGTCTTCACGGGGTCGCGGGAGAGCGCACCCTCGACGGCGTGCTGCACGGCGTTCATGACGTGGAGGTCGAAGAAGCGGTCGAGGAAGCGCACGTCGAGCGCGGCCATGGGGTCGGCGGGCAGCAGGCGCACGGGCCCGGGATGCGCGAGCTGGAGGTACTCGATGATGATGCTGGTCTCGACGACGTCGCGGTCGCCGTCGATCAGCAGCGGGAACCGGCGCAGCGGCCAGCGGCGCAGCCACTCGGCGGCGTGGTGCGGCGTGTCGGGTCCGAGGCAGCGGAGCTCGAAGGCGAGGTCGTTCTCGTACAGCGCGATGAGGACCTTCTGCGTGTACGAGGAGAATGGATGACCGTAGAGCGCGAGAGACATGGTCAAGACTCCTGGGCTAACCAGTTGCGTGATGCAAGTGGACGCTACGCCTACCGCTTGCGGGTTGCAAGGAGTAGGCTGAGCGAATGGCGGCACCGCAGACGGGGCGATCGGGCTGCCCGATCAACCTGACGCTCGAGCAGCTCGGCGATCGCTGGAGCTTGATCGTCATCCGCGACGTCATGTTCGGCAACCGGCGCAGCTACGGCGAGCTGCTCGCGCACAGCGAGGAGGGCATCGCGTCGAACATCCTGGCGGATCGCCTGAAGCGCCTGACGGCGTCGGGCTTGCTGACGCGGCGCGCCGATCCGCACCATCGGCAGAAGGGGATCTACAGCCTCGCGGAGGCGGGTATCCAGCTGGTGCCGGTGCTGGCGCAGCTGGGCGCCTGGGGTCGACGGCACACCCGGCCGAGCAAGGAGCTGTCGGTGCGCGCGGAGCTGCTGGAGAAGGGCGGCGCGCCGCTGTGGGACGCGTTCATGGACGAGCTGCGCCACCTGCATCTCGGCGCGGCGCGGCCGGCGCGCTCGGTGGTCGGCGAGCTGCAGGCGGCGTACGAGAAGGCGATGGCCACCAAGGCGCGGCGGCCGAAGCGATAGGTGGAGTCGCGAGATCTCAAGCGCGCGTCGGCAGCCAGCTGGCGGCGCGATGTATCGTCACGCCGCCGAGGCATTCGCGGGCGAAGGGGTGGGTGGCGTCGGCGGCGAAGTGCGTGCTGGGGCGCGAGGTCAGGCCCGAGAGCTGGACGTGGACCGCCAGGCCGATCGTGTCGGGGTAGCCGGGGACTCGGTTGGCGATGGAGCCAGGGATCGGGGGCTCGTCGGCCTGCGCGGGATCGGACCAGCGGGCGCGGATGCGCACGGAGGCGGCCTCGGCTATCTCGACCCAGATGCCCCAGCGGAAGACCTCGGCGACGTCGACTAGCGCGACCGGGAGGACGGTTCGCACGAAGAACCGATCGGGGCCGCCGTCGCCGCGCAGCGCGCAGAGATCGCCAGCGCCTGCCACCCGCGCGGGTCGCTCGGCGATCGGGATCAAGGCGATGACGTCGGGCAGATTGAACGCGGGCTCGAGCAGGTCGTGGATCTCGTCGCAGGCGTCACAACGCATTGGATCGATGCTACTTCCGACGGCGGAGATTGCGTATGGTCGGCGCATGGCGCGCGTCGGATTCTGGCAGCTGCTCCTCGATGACAAGGTCTCGTACTGGGAGG
This sequence comes from Myxococcales bacterium, assembly GCA_043737575.1. Classification (GTDB taxonomy): domain Bacteria; phylum Myxococcota_A; class Polyangia; order Haliangiales; family Haliangiaceae; genus UBA2376. The sequence goes on from JAYTAJ010000166.1 coordinate 1,816, forward strand.
CGGCGGCGATCAACTCGGCGCACGACGCGGCCGACGATGCGCGGCTGCAGACGATGGAGATCGGCGGGCGCGTGGGCGCGCTGGAGCAGCGGGTGGCGGGGCTGTCGCGCGAGGTGATCATGCTGCGCGCGGCGCTGACGGTGCTGGCGAAGACGCTGAAGGACACGAACGTCCTCGACGAGCGGCTGCTCGATGCGCGGCTCGAGGCAGCCGTGGAGGAGGCGATGGCGCCGCCCGAACCGCCGCCGAGCGCGCGCGTGGCGGCGCCAGTGGAGCCGCCGCGGATGACCGTCTGTCTGCGGTGTCGCAACCGGGTGCCGGCGCGGTCGACGACGATGACGGCGGATGGCCCGGTCTGCGATCGCTGCCCGACGACCTGACGGACCGCCGCTACGGGGCGGTCTTGAAGACGAGCGGGTAGTTGACGACGACGTTGCCGCCGCCCTGGGGCGCGGCGAACGAGAAGCCGCGGATCGCGTCGGCGACGCAGGTCGCGACCTCGTCGTTGATACCCGTCGCGGACGAGGCGACGACGACGCCCGCGCGATCGATGGTGAACGTGGCGGCGACGGTGCCGGCGAGATCGGGCTGCGTCACGAGCGCGTGCTCGTAGCAGGCGCGGAGCTTGGCGAGGTTGAGGCGCATGATGCGGCGAATGACCTCCTTGTCGAGGCCGTGCTGCGCCTGCGGCGGGCCGATCGAGACCTGGGGCCCGGTGGTGGACGGCGGGGTCACGGCGACGCCGTGGCCGATGCCGCCGCCGAGCTCGACCTGATGGCGGCCGTACTCGTCGATGGTGGTGCGCTCCCACTGGCCGGTGAGGGTGGAGAACGTGCAGCCGTAGGTGGCGCCACCGAAGCCATCGTCGCCGCCGCCGGCGCACGCGGTGGTGATCTGGTCGAGGACCCCGGCGGCGCGCGCTTGCTCGATGGCCTGGCGATGCGCGTACGCGGCCTCGGTCTCGACCGGGGCCGCGGGCTCGTCGGCGACGGGCGGCGGCTTGGGCGATCCGCCGCAGGCGGCGAGCGAGACGACGACGAGGAGGGGACGCATGCGCGCGGAGCATCGCACAGCCGCTGCGACCCGCGAACCCGCAATGGTCGTACCGGCGTCGTCAGTGATCGAGCAGATCTGGACGGCGCGCGTGGTGGATCGTCGACGGTGATCGCGCGCCGCGCGGCGATACCCGAGGATCGAGGCGTGGCATGCGGAGTGCTGTTGCACGGACGCATGAAGATGATCGTCGTGGGGACTGCGGTCGTGGCGATGGCGGTGGTGAGTCCGGCCGCGGCGGAGACGCCGCCGAGCGCGGCGACGACGACCACCACCAGCTATCGGGTGTGGACGCTCGGCGCGGATGGCGCGAGCGTCGCGATCGGCCTGGGGTCACTGGCGCTGCATCGCGGCAGCAACCAGCGCGAGGTGCTCGAGTACGGATCGCTGGTGGGGCTGGGGCTCGGCGCGCCGCTGATCCACGCGCTGCGCGGGCACGAGACGCGCGCGCTGACGAGCGTCGGGATCCGCATCGGCTTCACGGGCGTCGGCGCGGCGCTCGGCGCGGCGGTGTCGGGCTGTGGCGCGACCCAGGGGCCGAGCTGCGATCCGGCGACGGTGGCGGGCGGCGCCGCGGTGGGCATGCTCGTCGCGATCGCCGTCGATGCGGTGTACCTGACCGACGAGCGCTCGGCGGCGCCGACGTGGGCGCCGCGGGTCGCGATCGGCGACGGCGGGGCGCAGCTCGGGCTCGCGACCGCGTTCTGACGCGCGCTCGACGCGGCACGCGGCTCCGCGCTCACGGCGCAGCGGCACGCGCGGCGCGGATGAGCGCCTCGGTGTCCTTGGCGGACTGACACGCCGGATCGTCGTCGCCGTACCGGCACGCGGCCGACAGCACGGCGGCGGCGCGATCGAGATCGCGCGCGGTGCCGCGGCCGTCGATGAGCGCTCTCGACAGCATGACGCAGGCCCAGGGATCCTGGCGCTCGCACGCCAGCTCGAAGGTGCGCGTGGTGCAGGTCGGCGTGCGCGCGGCGTCGCGCTCGTGCACCAGGATCGCGGCCGCGCGGTTGGTGCAGCCCGACGCGATGCCCAGCGTGCAGGCGCGGAAGAACAACGCCTCGGCGAGCTTCGGTCGGGTCGGCTGGATGTCGGCGGCGGCGGCGTAGCACGCGACCGCGTCGTGCTGCTCGCAGCGCGCGAGGCAGGCGTCGAGGCCGGGGACGCAACGGTCGGGGTAGCCCGCGATCGAGGGCGCATTGATGGTCATGACGTCGGCCGGGCAGGCGTCGAAGGGCTGGAGCCACGCGGGAATGTCGGCGTGCATCGGCGCGGTGGTCGATGGCGTGTTCGCGGGGGCGGCGGCGCGCGGCGCGCTCGACGCGCACGCTGCCAGCCCGATCAGCAAGGCGATCCTGGTCATTCGGCGCAGCGTACCGCAATCTTGGCGCGCTACTCGGGCGTGACGTGGGGCGCGACGGCGTCGTCGGTGGTCATCGCGAAGGCGATGGCGTCTGCACGAGCGTGTCGGCCTCGGCGAGATCGGTCGCGGTGACGTTGGCGACGTCGGCGGCGTAGAGCGAGGCGAGGTTGTCGACGGTCGCGGGCGCGGGCTTGCGGCGGCGTTCGGCCATGACCGAGGCAGTGCAGGGCGTGGAATCGGCGATCGCGGTGAGCAGAATCTGCGCAGCTACGGGCTGACCCGCTCGACGCGCTTGCCGTCGACGGTGGCGTCGTCGTGCTTGATCCGCAGGTGGTGGGCAGTGCCGAGCGCGAAGCCCGCGAAGTCATCGGCCGACGTCGTGAAGCTGAGGCGGCCGCGGTCGCCGTACGCGAGCGTCACGACGTAGCGCGCGCTGCGACGCTCGCGCTCCGCTTCGCGCTCGGCCAGGTCTTCGCCGAGGTGGACCTCATCGTCGGGCCAGCGCAGCGCGGTGGTGCCGGTGCCCGACGCGTGGACCGCGCGCTGATCGCCCCAGTCCCAGATGCGATACGCGATCGCCTCGGCGTAGCGCGGCTCCTTGCGGTAGCGCGGCACCTGGCGGGTGCGCGGCTCGCTGCAGTAGCGGGTGCTGCACGACGTGCCGCCGCCGGTGCAGCGCGTGGTGCAGGTCGCGAAGCCGTTGCCGTTGTCGGCGCAGCTCTCGGAGCAGCGCTCGGGGATGTCGCGGCAGTCCTGGCCGCACGCGACCTGCACGGTGTAGTGCTCGGTGTCGTAGCCGTCGAGCACGTCGTCGTAGTGGTGGATCTTGTCGCCGAGCGAGCGGAGCTCGAAGCTGTCGGCCGGGGCCTCGAGCCGCCAGCCCTCGCGGTCCCAGATCCGGTAGCGCTCGACGGTGATCGTGTGCTCCCAGCGGGCGTCGGCGACGGTGGTGTCGTAGTCACGGGCGCGGTGGGCCCAGGCGTAGCCGCCGATGATCGCGAGCACGATCGCGAGCGCGCCGCCCGCGACGCCGACCGCCAGGCGGTGCGCCCGCAGCCAGCGCACGAGGCGGCGCCAGCGGCTGTCGCGCACCGGTGGCGCGGTGAGCTGGCGCAGCGCGTCGGCCGACGACGCGCCGCAGCGCGCGCAGCGATCGTCGGTGCGGCGCTGATCGCTGCCGCAGTACGCGCAGCGCCAGTCGGGCCCGGCCTGCGCCATCCGCAGCAGCGCGGCGTCGGTGACGGTGGCCGCGGCCGCCGTCGCGCCCGGCATCTCGAACGGCTCCGACTTGTCCTTCGGATCGCCGCACTCCTGGCAGGTCTTGTCGCGGCCGCGGTTGCGGTGCCCGCACGACGAGCACCGCCACTGCATCTCGATCTGCCGACTGCCGGGCGGCACGCCGCGACCCTATCATCGGCGGCGGCGGATCAGTCGGCGAGGGCCGCGCCCAGGATCGCGTGGCGCGCCAGCAGGTCGGGCAAGATGCGCTCGACCTGCTGCAGGTTGGCGACCTCGCCGTCGAGCACCGCCGCCACCATCGCGGGCTCGAGCAGCGGCTGATCGCCAGGCGTGCCGACGACCAGGAAGCGGCGCTCGAGGCGCGGCGCGATGCCGTCGAGCCGTGGATCGGCGGCGACGATCGCGATCACGTGCTCGACCCACGCCCGCTCGGTGGTGAGCGGCGTGCCGCGCGCCAGCTCGATCACCAGCGTCGGCGCGGCGAGCGCGTACCGACACTCGGCGAGGCAGCGCAGGTGATCGGTGCGCGCCGCGTCGTCGGGCCCGCGCCGCCCCGTGACGATCGCGAGCAGCGCGGTCGCGGCGCGGGTCTCGTCGTTCAGCGCGTGCGCGTCACCCAGGGTCGAAGCGGCGGCGGTCACGGGCACCAGGCCCCGAGGGTCACGACGTACTCGTTGACGGCGTGGTTGAACTCGTCGCCGCAGTTGGGGCTGCCGGCGCCGACGCTGCCGCCGAAGTGATCGACGCAGGTGTCGTGCTCGAAGCAGTCGAGCATGAGGTCGGTGTCGAGCGGGTTGCAGCCGGCGCCGCACCGACCGAGGCAAGAGCCGGAGTTGGCCTGGCGCGTCCACTGCCACTGTGTGCCACCATTGCCAGCATCGTAGTACGCGGTGTACCAGAGTCCGGCGGTGAGGCAGGTCGTGTTGACGCTGTCGTCGTTGGTCGACTGGCCGATGGCGCGATCGGTGACGTCGACGTGCTGCGCCGCGAAGGTGTGGCCGACCGGCGCGTCGGCGAGCCAGTCAGCGTGGCGCGACAGGAACCTGCCCTGCAGCGTGCCGACGACGAGATCGGGGTACGCGAGGTTGACGGCGTCGCGCAGCGCGAGCAGCGCGGCGAGGTCGGCGGCGCCGAGGGTGTTGTCGTAGCCGTCCTGGTCGAGCGTGCCGTCGAGGTCGAGCTCGGCGTCGATCGCGGCGCCGTTGATCTCGAGGTGCAGCGCGACCCGCCGCTGGTCGAGCGAGGCGCTGTCGAACACGACGAGCGAGTCGCCGTGCTCGAACTGTCCGGCGATGCGGGTCGCGTTCAGGGTCGAGATCGCGAGCGCGGAACGCTCGCTGTCGGGATCGGCGGCACAGGCCCCGAGGAGGAGGGTCGCCGCGACCGCGAGCCGTTGGTTCGCCATGCGGTCATTGAATCACGAGCGCCGATCGCGGTGCGCCGAAAATGCGCCGAGACGCGAGCGAGCGCTCACGTCCCGGCACCCGCGTCTGGAGGAGTGGTCAGTCGATCTTCTTCTTGGCGTCGCGCCCGGCATCGCGGACGGTGTCGCGGACCTTGCCCGCGGCGTCCTTGATCGCGTCGCCGGCGTCGCTGGCCTTGTCGCGCGCCTTCTCGGCGAGCTCGCCGGCCTTGTCGCGGGCGTCGCCGGCCATGTCGCGGGCCTTGTCGGCGGCGTCACCGGCCTTGTCACGGACATCGCTCGCGACGTCGCGCGCCTTGTCACGGGCGTCGCTCGCCATGTCGCGGGCCTTGTCGGCGACGTCACCCGCGCCGTCCTTGACGCGCTCGCCCACGTCGCGGGCCTTGTCCTTGGTGTCGGCAGCCGCGTCACGCGCGGTGTCACGGGCCTTGGTCGATGCATCACGAGTGTTTGGATTCGTCATGATCGAAGGCTGACCGTGCGCACATGCCCCGACAAGCGTGCGGTCTCACGTGAATGGGTTACGGGCCAGTTAGTGAGTCACCACCGCACGGCGAGAGCCGAGCGCACACCCTGCATGCGCGCGAGATGACTCGCACGATCCTCGGCACCGGGTGTACAACCGGCCGATGAAGCCATCGACAGCGATCCTCTCCTCCTGCGTCGCGATCGTCCTGGCGGCGTGCGGCGATGACGGCGGCAGCACCACGATCGACGCGCCCGCGGGCCCCGACGCCCAGGCCTCGGTCACGGTCAGCGGCGTCGCGCAGACCGTGATGGGCACCAGCCAGGTGCCGCTCGCGGGCGCGACCATCGAGGCGTTCAACAGCGCGGGCGGCGCGGCGATCGCGACGACGACGACCGCCGCCGACGGCACCTACTCGGTGACGCTCGACACCGCGGGCACCCCGCTCGACGGCTACCTGAAGGGCACCAGCGCGGGGCGCCTCGACACGTACCTGTACCCGCCGCGGCCGCTCGCCGCCGATCGCACGGGCGCGACGATGCTGATCGTCAACCAGTCGACGCTCGATCTGCTCGGCACCCTCGGCGGCGCCGATCAGGATCCGGCCAAGGGCTTCGTCGGGTTGATCGTGCAGGACGCCAACAGCGGCCGCGTCGCGGGCGCGACGGTGTCGATCTCGCCCGCGGGGACCGCGGAGATCATCTACGCGGTGAACGGCCTGCCCAACGCCAGCGCGACGATGACCGACGCCAGCGGCACGGTCTTCATCGCCAACACCAACGTCGGCCAGGTCACCGTCGACGCGACGATGGGCTCGACCAGCTTTCACGAGCACGCCCTCAACGCCCGCGCGGGCGTGATCACGACGACCTTGGTCGAGCCGTAGGCTACGAGGCGCGGCGCCCGGCGATCGTAGGCGGGCAGGGTCTGGGCGGCGGCCAGCGTGACCCGGGCGCGATCGTCGGTGCTCACTTGAGGTTTCCGGTGATCGTCGACGCGGTGTCGCTGGCCTGCTTCAGCAGGTTCGCCAAGGTCGACATCAGCTTGGTCAGGCGATCCATCGCCATCTGCAAGCGCAGCGACTCCATCTCGCCCAGCTCGCTCAGGCTGTCGAGCTTGCCCTGGATCGTGTCGCGCGCGGCGCCGACGTCCTCGGCCGACGCCGCGCCTGCCGCCATCGCCGCCAGGGTCTCGGCGACCCGACGCCAGCGATCCTTGTCGTCGTCGATCGCCTTCACGCCCGCCATGATCGCCTTCAGATCGTCACGCGCCGACTTCGCGGCCTCCATCATCACCAGGAACGCCATCGCCATGATGTCGAGCTCGCCCATCGCGGCGAGGCTCGGATAGTGGGTGACGTCGGCGGCGTTGGCCGCGGGCATCGTGATCGGCCCCGCCGCCGCCAGCTCACGGCCGAGCAGCGCCGCCAGCGCATCGCCGCGCACCGCGCCGTCGCCGTCGAGGAACGCCTCGGGCTGGCTCTTGATCTGCGCCGCCGCGCGCTCGAGCGCGCTGATCACCTCGGGGTTGCCGCGGTTGGCCGCGGCGAACTGCTGGAGCGAGGCGTCGATGCCGGCGTTACCGGTCTCGTCGCCCGCGTCGAACTTGCCATCGATGTTCGGATCGCTCATCGCGGCGAACCTATCACTCGTCGCGGCGGGGGCGGCGGGTGCGGGCGAGGCGGAGCATCTGGACGAAGGCCCAGGTGCGCGGCACCGCGGGGCCAGCGCGGCGGACGGCGGGAGTCTGCGCGAGGGTGGTGAGCAGGAGCCGGGCGTCGTCGGCCTTGCGATCGGGCGCGACGGCGGCGCGCCAGGCGACGAAGCGAGCGCGGGTGGCGGTGGCGACGACCGCGTCGAGGGGCTCCCACCGGCGATCCCAGTAGGCGATCGCGGCGGCGGCGCGGACGATCGCGGTGGCGTCGCGGCCGGAGAGGATGCCAGCGCGGCGGGCCCGGGCGGTGGCGTCGCGGACGTTGACGAGCGGGATCGACAGCGGCAGGTAGCGGCCGACCCGGGGCAGGTGAGCGACCGCGACCTCGGCGTCGGAGATCAGGCGGCCACGCGCGTAGTCGCGATAGATCGTGCCGACGCCGTGCATGCCGTGGGCGGCGAGCTCGGCGGCGCGGAGCGCGCCCATGCTGGCGGCGCCCCAGACCTCGATGCCGTGCTCGATCGCGAGCAGGAGCTCCTTGTGCCAGACCGCGGCCATGCGCTCGAAGTAGCCGTCGATGATCGCGAGCCGCGCGGGCCGGCGGCGCTCGATCAGCTGCAGCACGTCGAACGCGGCGACTGGCGGGTGCAGCTCGGCGGCGGGCAGGAGCGCGCGCACCTCGGCGGCGGGCAGGGTCGGCCCGACGAAGACCAGCGTGGCGTCGTCGGCGCGCATCAGCCCATCTCGTCGACGCGGGTGGCGCGGCCGGGGACGAGGACCTTCACGACCGGGACGTCGTGAAGGACGTGGCGCAGATCGACGACGACGACCTCGGGTGAGCCGGCGGCGGCGAGGCGCGCGAGCAGGTGGCCGAGGACCTCGGCGAAGTCGGCGACGCGCGGCGCGACGTGCTCGCGGGCGTCGACCGGCTCGTCGGCGGGCGCGGCGTAGCGGGCCCAGACCCGGCGCAGCAGCGCGCGATCGGTGGCGCGCTGGTAGTCGATGGGAAAGAAGTCGTCGCGCGCACCCGAGATGTACGTCATGCGGGTCTGCGCCGCCTCGGTGATCGCGCGCAGCATCGCGATCGCGGGATCGAGGTGCGCGCCGAAGCCCTGATAGAAGCCGACGCTGCGCCAGCTCGGCTCGGCGGGATCGTGCATGAGGCCGCAGCCGAACACCGGCACGCCGACGTCCGACGTCAGGTCCCACAGCCACAGCCGACAGCCGGTCGCGCGGATGCGGGCGATCAGCGCCGCGACCCGACGATCGACGATGGTCTCGAGGACGATGCGGCGATCGGCGCCGGTCGCGCGCCAGGTCGCCTCGGCGTCGCGCTCGATCACCTCGCACAGCCCGTGGGCGACCGCCTCGGCGAGGGTGTTGCCCGACGCCAGGCCGTTCGACGACACGTCGAAGATCGGCGGCGTGGTCGCGACCGGCACGCAGTCGAGCGTCACCGCCTGCCACGGCACCCAGACCGCGCGCTGCGACGCCAGCGCCCAGCCCCGCACCCACGGCCAGCGCGCGTCGAGGTCGAGCCGTCGGACGCGACGCGGCAGCGCCTGCGCCAGCGCGATGGTCCGGGCGCCCAGGGCTCGCGCGGTCGCGTGCCGATCGGGCGCCCGCTCCTCGGCGTGCCAGCACTCGATGCTCTCCATCAGCGCCGACACCCGCGCCGCCAGCGCGGTCGTGCCCTTGCCCTGCGCGGTCGACAGCGACTTGCTCATCGGTCGCACCGCCGCGAACACCGGCACCCCCAGCTCGTCGAGCCCGGTCAGCTCGGCGATGCGGGTGACGCCGATCGCGGTCGCGACCGGCGCGAACCGCCGCCACGTCGCCGCCAGCGCCGCGGCGCGCTGGGTCCCCGCGCGCAACCGCACCGGACCCTCGAGCGACTCGTCGAAGCAACGCACGCTCATCTGATACAGCCGAACCACGTCGAAGTCGCAGACACCCGCGATGAATCTTCACCGATCGTGGCGCGAGCGAACGCGCGGTTGTCGCGGGCACATCGC
>JAYTAJ010000167.1:0-2040 GCA_043737575.1 Myxococcales bacterium
CCGCGCGCGCTGCTCGTCGACACCGGGCTGCTCGCGGTCGACGACGACAGCGGCGTCGTGCGCGCGAGCCGCCGCCTGGTGGCGTGGGCGCTCGGCGACGATCGGCTGCCGGCGCCGCTCGACGAGCTGGCCACGGTCGGCGCCGACGTCGCGGTGTGGCTGCCGACCGCGCTGGTCGCCGACGTCAACGCGATCGCCGATCGGATCGCCGCCGCCGCCGCGACGCCGGTCGCGGTGCTGCTGCTCGGGCCGCGCGGCAGCGGGCGGCGCGCGGTCGCGACCCAGATCGCGAGCCGCCTCGATCGACCGCTGCTCGCCGCGGAGCTGGGCGATCTGCTCGCGGGCGCACCGAGCGGCGATCGCGCGGCGCTGGTCCGCGCCTTCCTCGGCGAGGCCCACCTGCGCGGCGCGGTGCCGTTCCTCGCCGGCGCCGATGCGCTGGCCGGCGATCGCGACGTCGAGCGCGCGGCGATCGCCGCCCTCGGCCGCGGCCCCGCGCTCCTGTGCCTCGCCGCGACCGGCAAGAACCTCACCAGCGCGCCGCTCGGCCGGCCGTTCCACCTGGTGCGCATGCCGCGCAGCGATCTCGACGATCGCGAGCGGGCGTGGGCGGCGTCGCTCGCCACCGCCAAGGCCACGCTCACCACGACCGAGTCGGCCGAGCTGGCCGGCCGCTACGTCCTCGGGCCGGGCGCGATCGCCGAGGTCGCGGCCGAGGCGGCGAGCTTCGCCACCGCCCGCGGCACCGCGGTCGATCGCGGCGCGCTCGAGGAGGCGGTCGCGCGGCGCCTGTCGATCCGGCTCGGCGCCTACGGCACGCTGATCACCCGCAAGGCCCGCTTCGACGAGATGGTGCTGCCCGACGAGGTCGTCGAGGTCATGCGCGACGTGATCGCGATGGTCGGCCACCGCGCCACCATCCTCGAGCGCTGGGGCTACCAGCGCCACCTCGGCATCTCGCGCGGCGTGTCGGCGCTGTTCTCGGGCGAGCCCGGCACCGGCAAGACCATGGCCGCCAGCGTCGTCGCGTCGGAGCTGGGCCTCGAGCTCATCCGCATCGATCTGTCGCAGGTCGCGTCGAAGTGGGTCGGCGAGACCGAGAAGAACCTCGGCCGCATCTTCGACGAGGCCCACGACGCCAACGCGATGCTCTTGTTCGACGAGGCCGACGCGCTGTTCGGCAAGCGCACCGAGGTCAAGAGCGCGCAGGACCGCCACGCCAACCTCGAGGTCAACTACATCCTGCAGCGGATGGAGAGCTTCGACGGCATCAGCATCCTGACCACCAACTTCGAGAGCTCGATCGATCAGGCGCTGCAGCGGCGGCTCAACTTCCGGGTCCGCTTCCCCGAGCCCGAGGTCGGCGAGCGCACCGCGCTGTGGCAGAAGCTGCTGCCGCCCGAGACCGGCCTCGGCGACACCGCGCCGTTCGATCGCCTGGCCGAGCGGTTCGAGATGACCGGCGGCTACATCAAGAACGCGATCGTCCGCGCCGCGGTGATCGCCGCGCGCGAGGGCCGCAGCCTCATCGTCGATGACCTGTGGGCGGGAGCGCACCACGAGTACGCCGAGATGGGGAAAGTGCTGTCGACGTTGACGCGCACCTGACTTGGGGCGACATTCCGCGCGCCATGTACGCCGACGCCGAGACCCACCTCGCCAAGAAGAAGAAGACCGGCAGCATCACGTGCCTCGTGGCCGCGGTGCTGATCCTCACCTCGTTGTTCTTGCCGTGGCTCAAGGCCGCGAAGCAGATCGACGTGAGCATGACGCTCTTGTCGATCAAGGCGTGCGGTGAAGAGCGCGACTGGGAGACCGACAAGGTCACCCACAAGTGCGAGTCGATGTCGAACTTCAAGCTCGCGAAGACGATGAAGAAGCAGTACGAGGACTCGAGCAAGAAGCCGGGCACCAGCTTCGCGTACTTCGGCCTGGCGACCTTGATCATGTCGATCATCGGCGCGCTGGCGCTGGGCGCGGCCGGCATCCTCGGCCTGAAGCAGAAGTTCATCCGCGAGCCGATCGCGATCACCACGGTCG
>JAYTAJ010000168.1:0-2039 GCA_043737575.1 Myxococcales bacterium
TCTGCATGACACGTATGAGCAAAGGTTATGGACGGGATCTCGACCTCAACCTGCTGCGCGCCTTCGTCGCGGTCGCCGAGCTGGGCTCGGTCACCGCCGCCGCGGCCCAGCTCTACGTCACCCAGTCGGCGGTGAGCGCGTCGCTGCGCCGCCTCGCGACCGCGATCGACGCGCCGCTGTTCGCGCGGGCCGGCCGCGCCCTGGTGCTCACCGATCGCGGCCGCCGCCTGCTCGCGACCGCGCGGCCGCACCTCCACGCCCTGGTCGCCGCGGCGCTGTCGCCGACCGTGTTCGATCCCGCGACCAGCGAGCGGACGATCCGCCTCGGGCTGGCCGACGTCTGCGACCTCTGGCTCCTGCCGCCGCTCCTGCGCGCGCTCGCGACCGCGGCGCCGCGGATGCGCGTGATCGTCGTGCCGATCCAGTTCCGCACCGTCGCCGCGGCGCTGGCGTCGGGGACGATCGACGCCGCGGTCACGGTCGCCGACGACCTCCCGGCCGGCACGCTGCGGCGGACGCTGTTCTTCGGCAGCTTCGTGTGCCTGTACGATCCGCGCCACGCCCGGGTCGGCCGGCCGCTGACCCTGGCGCGCTACCTCGAGCACGACCACGTGATCGTGTCGTACAACCGCGACCTCCGCGGCGTCGTCGAAGATCTGCTCGGCATCACCCGGCAGGCCCGGGTGTCGGTGCCCGACTTCCACGGGGTCGGCGCGGTGGTCGAGGGCTCGGCGCTGCTCGCCACCGTCCCGGCGATCGTCGCCGAGCACCTGATCGCGCGCCACCGCCGCCTGCGCACCGCGCGCTTGCCGCCGCCGATGGCGATGAACGGGGCGGCGATGGAGCTGCTGTGGCCGCGCGCCACCGACGACGACGACGCGCTCAGGTTCGTGCGCGGCCACATCGAGCGCATCGCGGCGCAACCCCGCCGCCGCCGCCGTGTCCTCTCGGGATGAAGCGTTCGATCGTCCTGTCTGTCGCCGCGCTGGTGTCGTTCGTCTCCCTCGCCTCGGCGCAGCCGACGCCCGCGGTCGAGCCGCGGCAGCCGCCCGCGAAGGCGCAGTCGAAGGTCAAGGTGCTCGACATGACCGCCGAGGACGTGAACGGCGACGTCCCGACCGGCGAGCTGGTGCCGATCGGCGTGCGCACCTTCGGCAAGTCGTCGAGCCTCATCCGCATCCGCCACGACTTCATCGACATGATCCTCAAGTCCGCCGAGGACCTGACCTGATCGCGCCGGGGCCCAGCGGCACCGCGAGCCCGACCTTGACCCGCTCGAGCACGACGTGGCTGGTGAAGCTGCGGACGTTGCCGTCGGCGAGCAGGGCGCGGCGGGTGAACGCCTCGTAGGCCGCGAGATCGGCGGTGAGCACGACCAGGATGAAGTCGCCCTGGCCGGTGACGTAGTAGCACTGCTGCACCTCGGGATAGCCGCCGATCCGCTTGCGGAACCGCGCGAGGTCGGCGGCGCCCTCGCGATCGAGATCGACCGTGACCAGGCAGGTGACCGGTAGGCCGACCGCGGCGGGCGCGAGCTGCGCGATCTCGGCCTCGATCACGCCGCCCTCGCGCAGGCGCTTCAACCGCCGTTGCACCGCCGCGGTCGACAGCCCGACCGCGCGGCCGATGGTGTGGGCCGGCGTGCGGGTGTCGTGCTGGTAGCGCGCGAGGATCTTCACGTCGAGGGCGTCGAGCGGGGTGGCGTCGGGTTTGCTCATCTGAAACCAGGTATCTGAAACCAGGTGGACCGGGTGCGACGCGGCGAAGCCGCGCCAGCGACGTCGAGGTCGCGGCCCGACCGCGCGGCGGGTTGGCTAGGTTGCGCATCATGCACCACCGGCTGTCGCTGACCGCCATCGCCGCCGCGGCGCGATCGATCGACCCGGTGTTCCGCGGCGCGCCCGTGATCAGCCACGACGCGCTCAGCGCGGAGGTCGGCTGCCGGCTGACGCTGGTGATCGAGACCCTCAACCCGATCCGCTGCTTCAAGGGTCGCGGCGCCGACTGGTTCGTCACGCGGCTGCTGGCGCGCGGCGCTC
>JAYTAJ010000169.1:0-2038 GCA_043737575.1 Myxococcales bacterium
TACGACGTCGCCTACCAGATCGGCCGCGTGCTGCATCCGATCACCGCGTCGCCCAACGCCAACAACCTCGACTGGGTGAAGAACAACCTCGGCTACCTCGACGGCACGGTCCGGGTGCTGGTGCGCGACGCCGCGGGGCTCGCGGCCGGGACCGTGGTCGACGTGGTCGTCGCCGAGGGCGCCGAGCCGCCGCCGCCGACCAACCTGCGATCCGCCACCCGTGCGCTCGCGCTGCGCGACCTCGGCGCCGCGCCCGCCACCGCCTACGCCACCGTCCCCGCGGGTGCGGCGGTCACGATCATCGAGCTGGCGGGTCGGCCGGCGTCGCTGCCGAACCCCGACGCCGCGGCCTGGGTCTTCGTCCACTGGGATCGCGGCGCCGGCGTCTACGGCTGGGTGCCGCTGGCCGAGCTCGACGTCGAGCCCAACGCCGCACGTATCTATACGGTGCGGCCGGTCGTCGCCAAGCAGGTGCCCGGGCTCGACCTGCCGTGGCCCGAGCTGCTCGCCGACGCCTCGCGCCCGCGCACCACCGTCGAGGTCAGCGGCCGCGATCTGCTGATGCTGCCCGAGGCCCTCGGCCTGCGCGTCCCCGATCCGTACACGTTCGTGATCGAGGCCGCCGATCCGACGCCGTCGATCGTCGCCAACTCGACCGCACGCGCGATGCGACCGGTGCCGCGCGAGGCGGTGGCGCGGTCGCCGCGGCGCTGGGCCGAGCCGGGTCGCATCGTCACCTCGGGGCCGCTGCACCTGGTCGCCGCGATCCCGCGCGACCGGATGGAGCTCGTCCGCTCGCCGACCTACTGGGATCAGGCCGACGTGAAGCTCGATCGACTCACCGCGTACTCGATGGACGATCAGGCCGCGAGCGCCAACACCTACTTCACCGGCGGCTGCGACGCGGTCACCGCCAACAACGTGCCGCAGTCGTACCTCGCGGCGCTGTCGACCGGGAATCGCGGCAAGCCGTACCGCGACTACACGGTCGCGCCGTTCCTCGGCGTGTACTTCGCGGTCATCAACACCAAGCGGTTCGACAACGTGCACCTGCGCCGCGCGCTGGCGCTGTCGCTCGATCGGGTGAAGATCGCCGGCTTCCTCCACGGCGGCGAGATCGGCGTCGCCAGCTACACCCCGGGCGCGCCGATCGCGACGCTCACCGACGCCGACCTCGCGGCGTGCGGCGTCACCCGCGACACGCCGGGCGTCGCCTTCGTGATCGAGCGTGGCGCGCTGTGCTACGTGCCGCCGCCCGGCCTCGAATTCGACGCCGACGCCGCGCGCGCCGAGCTGGCGATCGCGCGCCAGGAGCTGGGCCCACGGTTCCCGCGTGAGATCGTCTACAAGTTCAACCTCGGCTACGAGGCCCACAAGATGATCGCCGAGTACATGCAGGCGCAGTGGAAGCAGGTGCTCGGCGTCGACGTCCGCATCGAGTCGCAGGAGTGGCAGGTGTTCCTCGCCGACACCCGCAACCTGCAGTTCGAGATCGCGCGCATGGGCTGGATCGGCTCGTCGCCCGATCCCGAGATCGAGTTCATCCGGATGTGGCGGTGCGGCGGCTCCGACAACCGGCCGCAGTGGTGCAACCCGAAGTACGACGCGCTCCTCGACGAGGCCGCGACGATGACCGATCCCAAGGCCCGGCTCGCCAAGGTCCGCGAGGCCGAGGCGATCATGATCGCCGAGGCGCCGATCATCCCGATCTTCGCGTACACCCAGAAGCACCTGGTGCGGCCCTACGTCCGCGGCCTGGCCAAGAACTTCATCGCCCAGCCGCCGCTGTGGCGGGTCTGGCTCGATCCCGACTGGAAGCAGCGGTGATCCGGCTGATCCTCGCGCGGGTCGCTGGCGGCGTCGCGGTCCTCGCCGCGGTCGCGACGATCGCGTTCTTCCTGTTGCACGCCGCGCCCGGCGGCCCGTTCTCGAGCGAGCGGCGGTTGTCGCCCGCGATCGAGCGCAACATCGAGGAGCGCTACCACCTGCGCGATCCGCTGTGGCAGCAGTACACGAGGTACATGGGCGGGCTGGCGCG
>JAYTAJ010000170.1:0-4757 GCA_043737575.1 Myxococcales bacterium
CGACGGCGGCGTCGATGCGCGTCCCAACAACCCGCCCAACCCGCTGGGCCTCGGCCCCGCACCCGTGGATCTCGGCTCGACCACCAGCGGGGCGTCGGCCGGCAGCTACGTCTTGCTCGCGAAGACCGCGATCACCAACGTCACCGGCTCGGCCGTCACCGGTGGCAGCGTCGGCCTGAGCCCGGCCGCCGCGAGCTTCATCACCGGCTTCACGCTGACCGCCGACGCGACCAACGTCTTCGCGACCTCGCCGTCGGTGGTGCCTCCGGCCAAGGTCTACGCCGCCAACTACGCGGTGCCGACGCCGACGAATCTGACGACGGCGGTCGTCGCGATGCAGACCGCGTTCACCGACGCTGCGAGCCGCACCGACGCCGACTTCGTCAACCTGAGCAGCGGCAACCTCGGCGGCCTGACCCTGGCCCCCGGGCTCTACACGTTCGGCTCGAGCGTGACCATCCCGACCGACGTGACGATCGCGGGCGCCGCCGACGACGTGTGGATCTTCCAGGTGTCGAACGATCTGGATCTGAGCACCGCGACGAACGTGCTCCTGAGCGGCGGCGCCCAGGCCAAGAACATCTACTGGCAGGTCGCGGGGCAAGCGACGATCCACGCCAGCGCGCACTTCGAGGGCGTCATCCTGGCGAAGACCTCGATCACCCTGCAGACCCTCGCCAGCTTCCACGGCCGCGCGCTGTCGCAGACGCTGATCGCCCTCGACAACAACGCGGTCACCGCACCGTAGCCGGCGATCAGCCGGCCGAGGCGCTGCGCCACAGCACGCGGCGCAGGGCGATCGCGGCGAGCAGCGCGAAGCCGATCATGCCGATGACGCCGCACAGCTGCATCGCGCTCTGGGCGCCGTAGAAGCCAGCGATCGGCGAGAACACGCCCATCGCGGCGCGCCGCGCGATGCTCTCGACCGACAGGATCGTGGCGCGGCGGCTCGAGTCGGTGATCTCGCGGTTGAGCAGCGGCTTCACCAGCGGCGAGTACATGCCGTTCGCCATCGCCTGGACGCCGAGCAGCGCGAACACCCAGATGCCGCGCAGCTCGGCGAGCAGCACGAACGACAGCGCCAGGCCGCCGAGTAGCAGCCACAGGAGCAGCTCGTCGCCGATGCGCTGGCGCAGCGCGTGGCCGTGGTGCGCGACCGCGGCGGCGGTCAGGTTGACCGCGGCGAAGATGAGGCCGATCTCGAGGTACGTGAAGTGGTGGGCGCCGAGCAGCGGCTGGTACAGGTAGATCGTCGCGCGCAGGAGCACGAACGCGACCGCCGAGTAGCCGATGATCCACGCCAGGCGGCCGCTGGTCGCGACCTCGACGAGCGCGGTCCGCATGTGGCGCAGCCACGATCGCCACGCCAGCGCGATCGCGCGCTCGGGCCGCGCCGCCCGCGGTCGATCGTCGGTCATCGTCGCCGCGGTCGCGAAGGCGGCGAGGGCGACGACCGCGGTCGCGAGGTACGGCAGGCCGAGATCGACCATCGCCAGCGCGCCGCCGGCCGCGTACGCGACCGCGCTGCCGGCGTGGTGCCACGCCGACGCGGTGCTCTCGCGGCGGCCGTACTCGTGGGCGACGCCGTTGCCGTCGAGCAGATCGAACAGGTACGCCGAGTCGGCGCCCGAGCACAGCGACATCGAGATCGCGGCGAGGCTCTCGCTGACCAGGAAACCCTCGAAGCTGTGGGCGCCGTAGGCCGACAGGCACGACGCCACCATCAGGAGCGCGCCCGCCATCATCGCCGGGCGGCGGCCGATGCGATCGGCGAACGCGCCGGTCGGGATCTCGACGACGATCACGACCGCGCTGTAGACGCCGCCGAGGATCATGATGTCGTGGAAGGACAGCCCGCGCGACATCATGAACGGGACGAAGAACGGGACCCACAGGTACGAGGTCGCGAGCAGTCGGAACAGGTAGAACAGCCGGAGATCGCGCGCCATCAGGGGCTGGCCTCCGACCCGCGCGGCGGCGCCGCGGTGAGGATCAGGATCGCCTCGGCGGCGCTGGGCTGATCGACGTCACGCTCGCGCTCGAGGGCGTCGAGCAGCGGCGGCAACAGCGGCACCGGATCGAGGGCGGCGTCGAGGCGGCGCAGGCCCAGCGCAGCGTCGACCCGCAGCGCCGCGACCGCGAGCGTCGCGATCAGCGCCGGGCGCGCCTGCGGATCGGCGGTGCGGGCGAGCGCGGCGGCGGCGGCGGGGCGGAACCGCGGATCGTCGAGGGCGGCGCGGGCGAGCGCAAGGCTCGGCGGGTCGCCGGTCGCGGCGAGACCGATCGCGGCGCGGGTGCGATCGTCGGCGTCGGCGCGCGGATCGGCGGCGATGCGGGTCAGCGCCTTCGTGCCCGCCGGATCGCCGCGCAGCGCGAGGACCTCGGCGGCGCCGAGGCGGTGCGACGACAGCCCGAGCAGCTGGCGCAGGAACGGATCGCCGGCCGGATCGCCGAGCAGCGACAGCGCGCGCGCGGCGTCGGCGCGGACGTCGCGGCGCGGATCGTCCATCGCCGCGGCGAGGGCGGCACGGCCGCGCGGATCGTCGCAGCGCGCCAGCGCGTCGGCCATCGCGATGCGCGCGATCGCGCTCGGCTCGTCGGCGAGCCCGTCGCCAAGCGCGGTCAGCGCGTCGGGCTCACAGGCGCGGGCGAGCGCGAGAGCCGCGCTGCGCTGGACCCGCGACGACGGCGACGTCAGGCGGACGCGCGCGGCGGCGAGGGCACGGGCGCGGGCAGTCGCGGCATCGACCGGCGGCGGCGGCGTGGGCGGCGCGAGCGCGACCGCGGGTGGCGGCGGCGCGGCGTCGACGCGGCTCGCGGTCGTCGGCGAGACGGTGTGGATCACGGCGATGGCGACGCCGCCCGCGACGATGATCGCGAGGGCGACCAGCACGCGCGACCAGCGGCGGCGCGTCGAGTCGTGGCGCGGACGCGGCGAGCGATCGGAAGCGGCAACGGTTTCGGATCCGGATCCGGATCCGGTTTCGGAAACGGTTACGGGTTCGGTAACGGTTACGGGTTCGGTAACGGTAACGGTTACGGTTACGGGAACGGCAACGGTTACGGGGTCGGGCGCAGCCGCGGGGACGGCCGCCACCGTCGCCGTATCCGTATCCGTATCCGTAACCGTTGCCGCCTCCGGTCGCTTCGTCGTGCTCTCCGCGCACGCGCGACTGCAGTATCCGACGATGCGACCGTCGCGGATGCGCGCCGCGGGGGCGCGCACCGGATCGATCGAACGTCCGCATTCCGGACACGTCGCGCCGGTCATGGGAAGGCGAGGACCTTGGCGTCGCCGTGCTTGGCGATCAGGCCGTCGACGTAGCCGAGGGCGCGGTCGCGCCGCGCCAGCACGGCGTCGATCTCGACGTCGGTGAGGAGCTGGTCGAAGGGCGCGGCGTCGGTGGTGAGGACGCGGCGCAGCTCGGCGGCGTCGAGGTTGCGGAGGCGCTCGACCAGCGCCCGCGAGAACGTCTGCGACCGCTGCAGGTACAGGTACGTCTTGTTGTGCCCGAGTCGGTTCTTGCCGAACGCGAGCGTGTTGTCCATGAAGTAGAGGATCGTCTTGTCCTCGGACACGCGGGCGTTGTTGCCGGTCCAGCGGTCGGTGTTGTCGATGACGAAGTCGAACAGCGCCATCGCCGACAGCTGCTGGCACAGCCCGAGGTGCTCGGGTGGGATCGTCGCGCCGGCCTTGAGCCAGCGCCGCCAGGTCAGGATGCCGTCGGTCTCGTCGATGCGGAAGCCGTTGACGTAGGCGTCGTGCAGGGTCGGGATCCACCACGACAGCTCGCCGCGCAGGATGCCCTGGCGCGGCACGGTCTCGGCGCGGACCCGCGCGCGCATCGGCGCGTCGACCGCGGCGATGACCTCCTCGAGCGGATAGCTGACCGGGATCGCGGGCGGCACGCGGCCGATGCCGAGCAGTCGATCGATGCGGTATGCGGCGATCTCGCGGCGCGGGTTCGACTGGCCGAAGATCTGATCGGGCTTGAAGGCGGCGCGCGCACCGTTGTCGAAGTCGACGCGCAAGGACAGCGAGGTGCCGCCGCGGTTGGTCTTGATGCGCTTCGGGCGGCCGGTGCGCAGCGGCGCGAGGAGCGGCTCGTCGGGGGTGCCGGCGAAGGCCCAGACGTCGGGATCGGGGACGGCGACGGGTTCGGTGACGGGTTCGGTTGCGGCAACGGGTACGGCAACGGGTACGGCAACGGATGCGGCAACGGATACGGCGGGCGCGGCGGCCGGCTCGATCTCGTCGTCGTCTGACACCTCGACGCGCATCGTCTCCGACACTTCCTCTTCGTCGTCCTCGACGACCGCGGCGACGGGAGCTGGCGCAGGAGTCGGCACCACCTGCTCGACCGAGATGAGCGCATCGCCCAGGCCGTGGGCCGTGATGAAGTCGACGACGTCGGGCGCCTGCGACTCGATCGCGTTGGCGATCCGGAAGTACCCGCGGGCGCGCTCGATGTCGTCGCCGTGCTTCCACGCCGCCTTGCCGGCCTGGATCGCGACGAACAAGCGGTCCTCGCCCGCGACGTGATCGAGCACGGCGTCGGCGAGCGACAGCACGGTGCCCCACTCGCCACGCTCGCCGAGCACCTGCGACAGCAGGCTGTACGGCGCGACCAGCGAGCGGATCGTGTGGGTGCCGTTCGACGACGCCGCGGACACCGCCTTGGCGGCGAGGCGAGCGCCGCGCTCGCGGTCCTTGAACCGCTGCAGCCACACCAGCGAGAACGCGCGATAGCGATCGA
>JAYTAJ010000171.1:0-10997 GCA_043737575.1 Myxococcales bacterium
GTCGACATGCGGTAGCCGCCGTGCCCTCGCTCGTAGCTCCGATGCGCCAGATCGAGCGCCAGCGCCAGCGCTGCGAACGCGACGTCGTCGTGACCCGCCCGCTCCGCGACGTGCTCGGCCGCCTCGTCGCGGACCCGCGGCACGAGCAGCAGCTCCAGCTCATCACGAGGCGGCGTGGTGAACGCCTCGATCTTCGCGTCGCCCGCGAGCTCGCGCGC
This sequence comes from Myxococcales bacterium, assembly GCA_043737575.1. Taxonomy (GTDB): domain Bacteria; phylum Myxococcota_A; class Polyangia; order Haliangiales; family Haliangiaceae; genus UBA2376. The sequence goes on from JAYTAJ010000171.1 coordinate 219, forward strand.
CGTGGCGAGGTCGCGCTTGTGGCCCACGTGGTGCTCGAGACCCAGGCGACGCAGCTCGTGGAGTGCCTCGGTCACCGCGGCCACCCCAGCGCCGCGCCCGTGAAGCGCCAGCGCGCTGCGCAAGCCGACAAACGGGTCCGGATGCGCGAGCGTCTCGCGCAGGGACGCGCGCGCATCCGCGGAATCGATCGCGCCGATCGCGGTCACCATGTCGGACGTCAACGCGGGCGACTCCGCGAACCTCACGAGCCACGGCAGCGCTGCGTCGTCGACCACGGACGCGACGTCGGCCGCGGGCCACCCGCCGCCCGACGCCAGCGTACCGAGGAGGATCGTCGGCCAGGTCCCAGGCACCCCAACCTGTGCGAGTCGGTGCAGCACCGCGTCGCGCCACGGTGGCGGCGCGCCGAGCGCGCGGTCGAGGCGCGCGCGTCGGATCAGCGCTGGCGCAGCGCGCGGCCCCAGCTCCGAGAGCGCGAAGGCCGCGGCGATGATCCTCGGCTCGTCGCGAACCGTCGATCGCGCACATGCCACCTCTTCCAGGAGCGGCACCAACCAGGCGGCTGCCGCGACCGCGGACGACGCGCGCGCCAGCTCGAGAAAGCCGTCGACGTTGCCACGAGCGAGCCAGGCATCGCGCAACGGACCGCGGAGCGCCTCGACCGGACCGGCCTCGCCGATCGCCTCCGCAAGTGAGCCGCGCCCCGACCAAACCCGATGCTTCGTCAGCTCGGGCCAGCGCTCCAACAACGCCGCCGCGCGGACGACCGGGGCCAGCGCCGCGAGGCCGTCCCGCAGGTCCTCAGCATCCATCTCGATCACGAAGCCTCGTCGTTCGCAGCGGACGAGCAGCTCCGCGACCACGGCGCGCGCGCGGTCCAGCGCCATCGGATCGAGCGACGTGGTCATCGGCCTGGGGTGCATTTCGGATAGAGAAACCCTCGGACCTCGTAGCCCTTGCCCTGGCTCGGCCCATCCGGCTTCCAGCAGTGCTCCCACAGCCGGCCGGACGATGAGTCCTTGGAGAATGTGCGCTTCACGTCGTCGAGATAGCGAGCGCCCTGCTCGAGGGCATCGTCCATGTCGTACGAGTCTGGCTTGAACTCCCAGACGACACACTGCGCGTGGCTCACGCAGTCAGCAAACCCGCCGCCCGCTGGATACTCACTCTCGGCGCACGCAAATTTCGAGTCTTTCTGCAGCTCGACGTGCTTCAGGCGCCCGTGCTTGCTCGACGCGGCGGTGCGCGGGTTGTTCTCGCCGTTCAGCAGGTCGTCCGACGTGTTGAGGAACGACTGCCGGTCGCCCTTCTGCAGCGCGAAGAAGGTCGCCCGCTTGGCTTCGCGCAGTCCCGCAACCTCGGCGCTCAGATCGCGGACTGACTGAACGACGCTCTTGTCGATCTTCTTGACGGTCTCGAACTCGACGACGACAGCGTCGATCTCGTCATTGAGGACCTGGAGCTCGCGATACATCGACGGCAAGCGCACCTCGAGATCGTCGGATGCCTTGAGGTAGTCGTCACGGCGCGACCGCGCGGCCGACACGACCTTGGTCCGCATCTCGCCCGACAGTCGATCGGCTTCGTCGCCATTGCGCTCGTGATCCTGACCGCAGGTGAACACGATGAGCTGGTCCAGCTCGTCGACATCGAACTTGCGCAGGCGCTTGCTGTCGTCCTGCAGAGCCCAGAAGTCCTGCTCGAACGCTCGATACGTCGCCTGCGCGGCGGACCACCGCGTCCGGAACTCGCTGACTCGTCGCGTGAGGCGCTCCGAAGCCGAACCCGTCATCGCGCGTAGCCGCTCGACCGCGCGAAGCACCTTCGGATGGTCCCGCGTCGTCACGATCTCCCGGCAGGCCACCTCGGTCTCTTCGTAGCGATCCTCGAAGAGCTCGAAGATCGTCGTGGCGGTCGCTCGGTATGCCGCGCTCACGCTCGACCAACCAACGTCGGAGCGCGTGAACCGCTGCGCGCCCTCCCGCGCGGTCTTCATCTTCTCGAGACGGTCCTTGACCCTGGCTATCCCGACGATGACTGGGTTGCCGAGGTCGGTCGCGAACGCGGGGATCTTCTCGAGGCCGTCGGCGTCATCGCCATTCAACGCGATGAACGCGTCGAGCTGCGACTCCAGGTCCTGGCATCGGCGCGGCAGCTCGTCGAGCGCGTGATGGTGCTCCTTCAGGTCGCGCAGCGGCTCGATCGCCGCGCGTGCCTCGCGGGCGATGGCCGGCCACCGGTCGGCGATCTCTTTCGCCTTCGGATCGGCAGCCTTCGTGCGCTCGAGGATCGCAAGCGTGCTGTCGATCGCGTCGAGCTTTTCGCGGACTCCGTCGACGGCGTAGGTGCCGGAAGCGCCCGGGACGGCTTTGATCTTGCCGGCCAGCTCGTCAACGAGCTGGTGCAGGTTCTCCATGACCTCCTTGCGGCCGGCAGCGCTGCTCGCGAGCTTGCCGAGCACATCCTTGACAACCGGATGATCAGGACCCGCAGAGAGGTCCTTGCACCGCTCCTTGGCGTTGTCGTGGTCGCTCTTGTAGTAGCTGTACATCTCATCGGCTTCACGATGCAGGGCCGCGCGAACGTCGCTCCACCGACCATCGCTGACATCGAAGTGCTGGACGATGCGCTTCCAATCCTCGAGCTGGGCGCGGAACTTCTCGGCCTCTTCCAGGAAGCGGACCGTCATGTTCTTGAAGTCCGCAGCGATGCGCGGGATCTTCTCGAGGCCTTCGGCGTCGCCGCGGTGCTCGAAGTCCCTGGCGATGCCGACCAGCTCGACGTTCTTGTCGTGGCACGTCTTCATGATCGTGACATTCGCGAACTGATACCCCTTCATGCTGCGCAGGGCCGCGTTCGCTCGTTTGAACTTCTCGATGTAGGCCGGGTATCGGTCGACCACCTCGCGGGCGCGTGAGTCATCGCCCTTGACCGCCTCGAGGCGACTGACCAGGTCACGCACCTGATCGACGTACCCATCGGCGTCGCGGAGGTCACCATCGTCCGTGTCGGACTTGGCACCGGCCAGCTCGGAGACGGCCGCGCCGAGCTTCGCGTCGATCTCACCCAGGTAGCCGCGCCGATCGGACTCGTCATCGGCAAGCGCGATCGACGCGAAGAGTCCAAAGACCACGGCCAACGTCCAACCCCGATTCGCCATCACGAAATCCTACGCGGAACTGGTCGCACCAGGCGCGGGGGCGGATCAGATGTGCAACGGGCCGAGGCACAGCGACACCCCGACGGAGAGGGTCGCGGGCCACTGGAGCCAGCGGACCCAGCGGGCCCGGCTGTCGGCGCGCACATCGAGGAGGATGCGGGTGCCGAGGAACGGCAGCGCGCCGCCGCGGGCGCCGAACTCGAGGAACGAGGTCGCGATCGACAGGCCGATCAGCGCGGCCGAGGTCGCGATGTGGACGATCGACAGCGCGAGGCCGATCGGCCCGGCGGTGCGCAGCTCGACGACGCCGAGCACCAGCGCCGCGAGGTAGAACGCCGCCGCCGCGACCGGGTGGGCGAAGTCGCGGCCGCGGGCGGTGCGCGGGTGGACGTCGCGCAGCGGGATCGCCGCGACCGCGAGCAGGGTCAGGCTGGTCGCGAAGATCGGGACCAGCTCGACGCCAGGTCGGCGCGACGCTTCGATCGCGTAGAGGATCGAGCCGGCGCCCAGCAGCAGGTTGGCGATCGCCGAGCCCCACCAGGCGAGGCCGTGGCGGGCGTCGCCGTCGCGCCGGGTCCAGGTCGCCAGGATCTCGGAGATGAAGCGGGTGCGCCGCGACGGCTCGCGCAGCGCGAACCGCGCGGTGATCGCGGCGACCACGATCGCGGCGACGCAGGTGGCGCCGCCGATCACGCGCAGGGGGTCGCCCACGCGGCGAAGCTACTACGGCGTGACCGGCGGGGTGGCCGCCTTATCGGTCTCATCCTTGTCGCCGTCGATCACGCGGAACGACTTGACCGCGGGGCTCTTCGGGCTGAACTCGAAGAACTTGTCCTCGATCGTCGCCGCGAAGTCGGGCTCGTGGAAGCGGAAGTGGTTCTTGTTGCCGGCCGAGTCGACGAGGATCGACTCGCGGACGCGGAACGTGGTCGGCTCGACCACGAGGTGCAGCGTCTTGTACTGCGCCGACGACGCCTTCGGCACCAGCTTGATCACCAGGTCGCCCTTGCCGCCGTACGCCGCGGTCTTGTCGAGCTCGGGCGTGAAGTCGGTGTTCAGATCGCCCTTGCCGTAGAGGAAGGTGATCGCGGTCGGCAGCAGGTTCTTCTGCAGGTCCTTCTTGATGACCTGCTTGTTCTCGTAGTCGACGACGTAGAGGAAGGCGCCGTTGGAGATGAAGTCCTTGGCGACCTTGGTCTTCCCCGCGCGCTTCTTCGCGTAGTACTCCCAGCGCATCTTGCCGGGCTTCTTGATCAGGAGCTGACCGTCGGAGATGTCGGTGCGGCCGAAGGTGGTGTTGGTGACCTCCTGGCGGAACTTGGCCTTCACGCCCGTGATGCCCGCGTAGAACTTCTGCACGCCGTTCAAGATCTCGGCGGCGGTGGGCGAGGTCTTCTTCGGGAAGAGCCAGCTGAACGCGCCCTTGGACGGAGCTTGTTGCGCGGCGGCGACGGTGGGGAGGAGGAGGGACGTCGACAGGAGCACGGCGGTGAGGGTCTTGCGCATCGGGGATCTCTCCAGGGGCGGGATGGAACGCCTCGGTTGTAGCTGTAGACGCATGCCTGCGCGAGGGGATTCACGCCGCAAGCAGTGACATCCCGGGCAGTTACCCCACGGATTTTCGAGGCGCCAGATCAGGGCGGGACGATGAAGAGCGCTTCGTCGATCTTGGCGGCGAAGTGCGGCTCGTAGAAGCGGACGTGATGCACGCCACCGCGGTGGTCGTGGATGATCGACTCGCGCACGCGAAAGTGCGTCGCGTGGACCACCAGGTGCAGCGTCTGGTACAGCGTCGACGCCTGCTTCGGGACCAGCTCGATCACGCGATCCGCCTCGCCGCCGTAGGTACCCGACGTGTCGAGTCGCGCGGTGAAGTCGGCGGCGAGATCAACGGTGCCGGTGGCGAACACGATCGCGATCGGCAGCAGGCTCGTCGTCAGCGGCACACCGACGTTCGGCGCCGTCGCGTGCACCAGGGCGATCGAGCTGCCGTTGGCGACGACCCACGAGGCCATCTTCACGCGGCCGCTGCCGCGCTTCGAGTAGTAGCTCCAGCGCATCTTGCCGGGCTGCTTGATCAGCAGCTCGCCGTCGTCGACTACGGTCTTGCGCGCCGCCGGGTGAGTCACCTCGTGGCGGACCTTGGCCTTCATCGACGGGACGGCGGCGTAGAAGGCCTTCACGCTGTCGACGATCTCGGCCGCGGTCGGCGCCGCCTGGGCGCGCGCGGGCGTCGGCGCGGCGAGCGCCGCGAGGGTCAAAAGGATCGCGACGGCCCACTTCATGGCCGCAAGTCTGCCAGCAATTCGGCGAGAGCGACGCGGCGATCGGGGCCGCCGCCCGCGGCGCGATCGATCACGCCGAGCGTGGTCGAGACCAGGGTCTGATCGAGGACGCAGTCGGGGTCGGCGGCGGCGGGGCCGCGGGCGGTGAAGTTGAGCGCGCAGGCGGTGACGATGGGGAGGCCGCGCTCGTGGAGGCGGATCGGGATGCCGTGCGAGCGACAGACCAGCGGGCGCGCGTCGTAGATGCGGCATCGATCGTCGGCGTCGAGGGCGCTGCAGCGATCGCCGTGATCGGTGCGGGCGGCGGCGGCGGCGATCGCGGCGCGCTGCGCGACGGACTGCTGCGCGGCCCAGGCGGTGATGGCGTCGGCCTCGACGGTGGTGACGGTGAGGCGGGCGTGGCAGCAGCTGGCGCAGCCGGCGGCGCAGCGCAGGTCGTCGCGGTGGCGGGCCGTGACGCGGGCCACGAAGGCGTCGACCTTTGCGACCAGCGCGACATATGCGGAGGCGGGCGCCATGCCATCTTGTAGCCCGTGATCGGTAAAGAATGGACCTCCTCGTGCCGCCCTGCCCTGCTCTTGCTCGCGTGCCTCACGGCGTGCGGCGATGACGCCTCCACCCCGCCGACGGGCATCTCCATCGGCGGGCCCGACGGCACCGCCGCGATCGAGCACGTCGCGGTCACCGACGGTGGCGACCTCGTGGTCGGCGGCAAGTTCGAGGGCACGCTGGCGTTCGGCGCGCTGCCGCCGATCACGTCGGTGATGCAGGCCGACGGCTTCGTCGCGCGGCTCGCGCCCGACGGCACGGTCGCGTGGGCGCGCGGCTTCGGCGGCCTGCCCGCCAACCTCAACCGCGACGACGAGGTGACCGGTGTCGCGACCTTTCCCGACGGCTCGGTGGTGGTGACCGGCTACGTCGAGGGCACGATCGATCTGGGTGGCGGTCCGCTCGAGGAGGGCCCCGGCGGCGGCCGCGGCACGCTGTTCGTCGCGCGCTACGCCGCCGACGGCGCGCACCTGTGGTCGCAGCGCTGGCAGAGCGGCAGCGGCGAGTCGCGGGCGAGCGCGCCGACGATCGGCGCCGACGGCTCGATCTACGTCACCGCGAGCTTCACCGCGCGCGCGCACATCGGTTCGCTCGAGCTCAACTTCGGCACCCACAGCGAGCGCGTGCTGGTCGCGCTGGATCCCGCGGGCGCGGTGCGCTGGGCCCGCCCGTTGCGGACGCGGGCGCCGATCGAGCCGTCGGTCGGCACCTACAACGCGAGCGCGCCGCTGGTGATCGGCAGCGACGTCTACGTCACGGGCACCGTCTATGGCGTGGTCGACCTCGGCCCCACCGACGCGGGCGACCTCGGTCCGATCGGCGAGGCCGAGCTCGACTCGAGCTACGTGCTGAAGTTCGGCGCCGCCGCGGGCAGCCGCGCCGCGCTGTCGGCCTATGGCGCGCTCGAGGCGCCGCACTACCCGCGAGCGATCATCGCCGCGCCCGACGGTGACCTGGTGCTGGTAGGTCCCCACGTGGTCCGCCTCGCGTCGGATCTGTCGATCGCCAGCTCGCTCGATCTGTCGGCGCTGACCCACGACGACGCCTACGACGGCCACGCCGCGTTCCTGTCGACGGGCGAGCTGGTGTGGATCGCGAAGTTCGCGTACGTGCGCATCGGCGCCGACGGCATCGAGCGGGCCCGCGAGACCTTCCCGTTCGGCGGCGCGGTGGTGCTGCGCGACGTCGCGGTCGACGCCGACGATCAGGTCCACGTCGTCGGCGGCTACGCGGCCGCGTTCACGCTGGCGACGCAGTCGTTCGCCGACCCGGCCGGCCGCACCCGCGGCTTCGTGACCACGACGCCGTAGCGCGCGCGACGAACCGCTACACTCGCGGCGCCCATGGATCTGAACGAGATCGTCGTGTTCGCGAAGGTGGTCGAGACCCGCAGCTTCACCGCCGCGGCGCAGCAGCTCGGCCTGCCGAAATCGACGGTGAGCCGCAAGGTGTCCCAGCTCGAGGAGCGGCTGGCCGCGCGGCTCCTGCAGCGCACGACCCGCAAGCTGTCGCTCACCGAGATCGGCCAGGCCTACTACGAGCGGTGCCAGCGCATCGTCGCCGACATCGCCGCCGCCGAGCAGCTGGTCGGCGACATGCAGACCACGCCACGCGGCCTGCTCAAGGTCACCGCGCCCGTCGATCTCGGCGCGTTCCGCCTCGGCGACATGACCGCGCGCTTCCTGATCGAGCACGCCGACATCCACATCCACCTCGATCTGTCCGATCGCGTCGTCGATCTGGTCGAGGATGGCTACGACCTGGCGATCCGGTTCGGCCCGCTCGCCGAGTCGACGCTGATCGCGCGGCGGCTGGCGACCGCGTCGATGGGCCTCTACGCGTCGGCGGGGTACCTCGCGGCCCACGGTCAGCCGACCGAGCCCGACGATCTCGGCGATCACGACGTGCTGTCGTTCGTGCCGGTCGCGCGGCTCGCGACCTGGACCTTGCACGGCCCCGACGGGCCGACCGAGCTGACGCCGAGCGCGCGCATGACGTCGAACAACCTGCTCGCGATCTACGAGGCGACCCGGGCTGGCGCGGGCATCTCGTTCATCCCCGACTTCGTGCTGCGCTGCTCGCTGGTGAACGATCTGGTGCCGGTGCTGCCGGCGTGGCGCAGCCCGCCGCTCGAGGTGTTCGCGGTCTACCCGTCGGGCAAGAACCTCGCGCCCAAGGTGCGCGCGTACCTCGACTACATCGCCGAGCAGCTCCAGCTCGGCGGAGGCCGGCTGTGACCTTCCGACTCGATCGCTGGGGCACGCTGCTCGACGACCGGATCGTGCCGTTCGCGATCAAGCTGGCGATGGCGATCGCGGTGTTCTTCGTCGGTCGATGGCTGTCGCGGATGATCATCCGCGGCTCGCACCGCCTGATGGAGCGCGGCGACATCGACGTATCGCTGCGCAAGTTCCTCGCCGACGTGCTGTACGCGGTGCTCCTGGTCGCGGTCGTGACCGCGGCCCTCGACAGCCTCGGCATCCACACCACCGCCGTGGTCGCGGTGCTCGGCGCCGCCGGCCTCGCGGTCGGCCTGGCGCTGCGCGACTCGCTGTCGAACTTCGCGGCCGGCGTGATGATCATCGTCCTGCGCCACTACAAGATCGGCGACGTGATCATCGTCGGCAAGTTCACCGGCAAGGTCGACGCGATCAAGGTGTTCCACACCATCCTGCACACCAACGACAACCGCCAGATCACCGTGCCGAACGGCCAGATCATCACCGCGCCGATCGAGAACATCACCGCGCTCGGCCGCCGCCGCGTCAGCCTGAAGCTCAGCGTCGCCCACGGCGCCAACCTGCACCACGTCAAGGAGCTGGTCGAGGGCGTCGCGCTCGCCGATCCGCGGATCCACGCGCTGCCGCGGCCCGAGCTCGAGCTGACCGAGATCGCCGCCGAGAGCCTGGTGCTGTTCATGCGGCCGTGGGTCGCCGCCGACGACATGGGCCCGGTGTCGCTGGCGCTGCTCGAGCGGGTCCGCGAGACCCTCGACGGCGAGGGCGTGAAGTACACCGCGGCGATCGAGGGCGCGTGAGCCAAGGATCGCGGTCGGCGCGGGGTCGTTCCTCCATGCGCCTGGTGTCGATCGCGCTCTGCCTCGCCGCGGTGATCGCGGTCCGACCCACGCCCGCGGCGGCGTGCAAGATCGTCAACCGACCGATGGCGTTCCTGGTCGCGTCCGATCACGGCGCCGCGGGGCTGCAGCCGTGGATCTCGACCTTCCGTCTCGGCGGCACGCCGATCCTGACCGCGGTCGCCGCGCCGTGCCCGCGTGACACCGTGTGCAAGGGCCAGCGGATCGCGACCGAGCGCGCCGCGAGCTACCTGCGCCCCGCCGCGCCGCTCGCGCCCGGCCAGCGCTACCAGCTGACGGTGAAGCAGCAGGTGCTGCTCGACTTCACGACGATCGCGCTCGATGTCACGCCGACGCTGGCGGCGTGGGACGGGCTCACCATCACCGGCGCCGCGGTCGAGCGCGCGACCACGACGTGCGGCTTCAAGGGCCTGGTGATCACCGCGACCGTGAAGAACTGGAGCACGCGCGGCGCCGATCTCGCGCACCACGTCGTCCTGCTCTACGCCCGGAAGCCCGACCCGCGCGCGCCCGCCCGCGGCCTCGGTCGCATCGTCACCCTCGGCGACGCCGATCTCGAGCTGGTCAGCAACTCGGTCGGCGGCAACTGGCTCGTGAAGCAGCCGACCGCGGTGTGGGCGATCCTCGCCGATCAGCACGGCAACCTCGGCGCGCCGATCAAGCTCCCGATGCCGTGACCCGCTACGCGGCGCGGCCGCGCGCGGCGATGATCGCGACCACCACGGCCGGGTTGGGGACCGCCTCGATCGCGACCTCGAACCGGCCGACCTCGGACCGCAGGATCATGCAGCCGCGCTCCAGCCGGACCGGACCGAGCGCCGGCCACGCCACCTCGCGCTCGGTGGCGTGCAACCCGGTGCGGTCGAGGCGGTGGTGGCCGAAGCGCAAGGGCCCGCCGCTGTCGAGCACGGCCTCGGCGGCGGCCCGCAAGCGCGGCGTGGTCGCCGCTTCGATCGCCACGCGCAGCGCTTCGAGGTCGCGCAGCTCGATCGACAGCTCGAAGCGGGCGCCGTCGGCGCGCACGATCGTGACGCCGCTGGCGCGCGAACGATCGTCCTGCTCGACGGTGTAGCCGACCCGCAGCTCGACGATCTGGTCCCACCGCACCGCGGCGTCGGTGTCGCTGATGCGCAGACCGTGATCGTGCAGGTCGACGACGCCGCGACGGATGCGACGCACCCGCAGGTCGATGGCGACCACGGCGAGGCCCACGAGCGCGTGACCGAGCCCGAGCAGCCCACCGCTGACCAGGTCGACGACGCCGAGGCCGACCGCGGCCGCGCCGAAGCCGACGCGGCCCCAGCCGTGGCGCCGCTCGAACCTCCGCTTCCGCCCGCCGAGCGGATCGACGGTGCCGCGGTAGATCGCCGCGTCGTCGCTCATGCGCGGCGGGCCGCCGAGACGACGAGCCACAGCCAGGCGGCGATCATCGCCGCGCCGCCGATCGGTGTGATCGCGCCGAACGTCTTCACGCCCGTCAGCGCCAGCGCGTAGAGCGTGCCCGAGAAGATCACGGTGCCGACGACCAGGAGCCAGCCGGCGCGGACGTCGCCGAAGCGGCGCTCGGCGGCGAGGGCGATCGCGAGCACGCCGAGCGCGCCGTACATGTGATAGCGCGCGCCGGTCTCGAACACGGCGAGGTGATCGACCGACAGGCGCGGCTTCAGCGCGTGGGCGCCGAACGCGC
>JAYTAJ010000172.1:0-4752 GCA_043737575.1 Myxococcales bacterium
CCGTTACCGTCACCGTCACCGTTCCCGTCACAGTCACAGTTACCGTCCCCGTCTCCTCTCCCCGTCCTCCGTCGCCTCCCCATCATCGACACCGCGACCTGCCTCGGCTGCCACGCCTGCGCCGACGCCTGCCCCTTCGACGTCCTCGAGATCCGCCGCTACGTCGCCGTCGTCGCCCGCCCCGCCGACTGCTGCGGCCTCACCCTCTGCGAGCAGCGCTGCCCCAACCGATCGCTGACGATGCGCGCCGGCCCCGCGCCCGCCGCCACGCCCGCGGTCGGCGACGATCTCGAGTCGACCACCGCGCGCGGCGTCTTCCTCGTCGGCGACGCCGCGGGCGGCGCGCTCATCCGCAACGCCGTCGACCAGGGCGCGCGCGCGATCGCCGCGATCGCCGATCGCCTCGCCCGCCGCGCCACGCCCACCGCCGCGCCGCTCGACGTCGTGATCATCGGCGCCGGCCCCGCCGGCCTGGCGGCCGCCCTCGAGGCCAAGGCCCGCGGCCTGCGCCACGTCGCCCTCGAGCAGGGCGCGGTCGCCGAGAGCATCCGCAACTTCCCGCGCGGCAAGCTCGTCATGGATCAAGCGGCGCCGACCAGCGGCCGCCTCTGGGTCGCCGAGACCACGAAGGAGGAGCTGGTGTCGCGCTGGTTGCTCACGATCCGCCGCGACGAGCCGACGATCCGCGAGCACCACCGCGTCACCGCGGTCGCGCCGGTCGCCGACGGCTTCACGATCGACGCGATCGATCGCAGCGGCGCGACGCTCCAGCTCCGCGCCGCCCACGTCGTCGTCGCGGTCGGCCGCCGCGGCTCGCCGCGCACGCTGCCCGTCGCGATCCCCGCGGCGTGGACCGATCACGTCCACTACGCGCTCGCCGACGCCCGCAGCTTCGCCGGCCGCCGGGTGCTGATCGTCGGCCTCGGCGACGTCGCGATGGAGACCGCGATCGCGCTGTCGCGCCAGCCCGGCACCGAGGTCAGCGTGGCGTACCGCGGCACCGAGCTGGCCCGCGGCAAGGCCCGCAACCTCGCCGAGCTGCGGCGCCGCGAGGCCGCGGGCGCGATCGCGATCCACTGGGGCACCGAGGTCGCGGCCCTCGTGCCCGGCCGCGCGATCCTTACCGAGGCCGGACAGCGCCGCCGCGAGGTCGCGTGTGACGCTGTGTTCGTGATGATCGGCGCGCTGCCCGCCCCCGATCTGATCGGCACCCCAACCACCGCGTAGATCGTTCGCTGGAAGTGCACGTTCGCACCCCAGGCCCGACCGCGACCCCAGGAGATCCCGATGAAGCTCTCGACTGTGCTCGCGCTCGGCGCGACTGGCATGGCTGCTACCGCCGCGGCGGTGTGGCTGAAGACCGCCCCCGCCCACGGCTCCGGCCGCGAGGCCAAACCCGCCGAGGCGCAGCCGATCGCGCCGAGGGCCGCCGACGCCCCCGCGCCGATCGTCGATCGCTCGCACTTCACCGCGGGCAAGACGCTGATGGTCGAGGGCCGCCTCGGCCACCCGATCCTGCCCGCCGACGCCGACACCGAGACCTTCCTCTACGTCGACATCTCCGCCGACGCCGCGCTGCGCGCCGCCACCCCCGCGCCGCTGGATCTCGCGATCGTGATCGATCGATCCGGCTCGATGAAGGGCAAGCGGATGGACAACGCGATGGCGGCGACCCGCGCCGCGATCGGCCGCCTCCGCGACGGCGATCTGGTCAGCGTCGTCACCTACGACACCACCGCCGCGATCCCGATCGAGCCGACGATCATCGACGCGACCTCGCGCGCGCGGCTCCTGCAGCGGCTGCAGCGTCCGACCGCGAGCGGCGACACCTGCATCTCGTGCGGCGTCGAGACCGCGATGCGCCTGGTGCCGGCGCGGCCGGGGCGGGTCAGCCGCATCCTGCTCTTGTCCGACGGCATCGCCACCGCGGGCGTGCGCGACCTGCCCGGCTTCAAGGCCATCGCCGAGAACTGCCGCCGCATGGGCGCGTCGATCACCACGATCGGCGTCGACATCGACTACGACGAGCGCATCCTCGCGTCGCTGGCGCGCGAGTCCAACGGCAACCACTTCTTCGTGCGCGATCCCAGCGGCCTCGCCGCGATCTTCGAACGCGAGACCGACGCGCTGGCCCGCACCGTCGCCAGCGCCGCCGAGCTGACGATCGATCTGGCGCCCGGCGTGTTCGCCGACCAGGTGTTCGATCGCAGCACCACCGGCAGCGGCAGCCAGGTCGTGATGCCGATGGGCGCGTTCACCGCCGGCGAGCACAAGACCGCGCTGGTGCGGCTGCGGGTGCCGCGCGGCGGCGTCGGCGATCGGCCGATCGCCGCGGTCCGCCTGCGCTACGACGATCTGATCGAGCATCGCCCCGGCACCTGCGAGGGCCTGCTCGCCGCGGTCGCGACCCAGGACGCGTCGCAGCTGTCGCCGCTCGACGGGCTGGTGTCGGCGCGGGTCAGCCGCAGCGAGACCGCCGCCGCGCTCGAGAGCGCCAACGTCATGATCCGCGAGGGCAACGTCGATGAGGCGACGCGCCTGTTGCGCGATCGCCGCGCCCTCAACGACGTCGCAGCGCGCAAGGCCAAGGCCACGACGCCCGCGGCGCTCAAGCCGTCGCTCGACAAGGACTTCGCGCGCCAGCAGGCCGCCCTCGACGGCGCGTCCGGCAGCTTCGCGGCCGCCGCGGCCGAGGCCGCCGCCGATCCGGCGGCGCCGGCACCGACGTCGATACCGCGCGTCAACGCCCAGATGCGCACCAACCAGGCCGACGCGGTCGAGCTCGCGCACTGATCAGCGAGCGTGCTGCTCGACCAGCGCGAGGTACGCGGTCTTCGCGGCGTCGCGGGTCGTGCCCTTACGCGCGGTCCAGGCGTCGTACTTGGCGCGGCCGCGCAGATCGAGCATGCCGGGGCGCGCGCCGCTGACGTCGCCGACGGTCGACTGCTTGTAGAGCGCGTAGAGCGCGAGCAGCACGTCGTTGCCGAGGCCGGTGATCGGCTTGATGCGCGCCTGGGCGGCGGCGAAGCGGTCGTCGAGGTCGGACATGCGGGGAGCGTAGCTCGTGTCATGATCGCCGGATGCTGCGTCGCGCCGCGATCGCCACCACGCTCCTGATCGCGGCCTGCCCCGGGCCGGGCGCTGCGCCGCACACCGACGAGCCGCGCACCGACGAGCCACGCCGCGCCGAGCCCGTCGGTGATCCGGTCGACGAGCCGCGCTTCGACGTGCCCGCCGATGATCCGCGCGCCGAGGCGCCGCGCGAGCCGCCACCGCGCGACGAGCCGCCGCCCGCGCGGCCCGGCCTCGACGCCACCGCGACCGGCCTGCTCGCCGCTCACAACCGCGTCCGCGCCGCCCACTGTGCGCCGCCGCTGGTGTGGTCGCCCGCCCTCGCCGCCGAGGCCACCGCGTGGGCCGACGCCCTCGCCGCCAACGCCTGCGCCTTCGAGCACTCGTCGTCGCCGTACGGCGAGAACCTCGCGGGCGGCACCGCCAGCGCGCTCGGCCCCGACGAGGTCGTCGCGATGTGGTCGCGCGAGGTCTCGGACTACGACTTCCGCCGGCCGCGCTTCGGCATGACGACCGGCCACTTCACGCAGGTGGTGTGGAAGGGCACGACCCAGCTCGGCTGCGGCGTCGCGACCTGTAGCGGTCAGTCGCGCTGGGTCTGCAACTACGATCCGCCCTGCAACGTCGCGGGCGACTTCCCGGCCAACGTCGCCGCCGCCTACTGCCCGAAGTAGCGCTACATCACCTCGACGACGCCGAGCCCGAGCAGCGCCATGCCCGCGATCAGCGTGTCGCGCAGCGCGCCCACCAGCGCGAGCCGCGCGGTGCGCGTCGCCTCGTCGTCGCACAGGATCCGCAGCGACGCGTCGCCGTTGCCGAGCGTGTACCAGTGGGCGAAGTCGCCCGCGAGCTCGAGCAGGTAGTGGGCGATGACGTGGGGCTCGCAGCCGGCCGCCGCCCGCGCGACGTGATCGCCGTAGTCGAGGATCCGCCGCGCCACCGCCCACTCGGCATCGTGGCTGAGCCGCGCCAGCTCGGGCGCGATCGTCGACGGCAGCCCGGCCTTGCGATCGATCGAGAAGCAGCGCGCGACGTTGTAGTGGAGGTACGGCCCCGAGTCGCCCGAGAGCGACAGCACCTTGTCCCAGTCGAAGTCGATGTCGCGATCGCGCTGCGGCAGCACGTTGGCGAACACCACCGCGCCGATGCCGACGGTCTCGGCGATCGCGTCGAGCACCGCGGGCGCCAGGTCGGGGTTGTTGGCGACGATCGTCGTCCGCACCTGATCGCTGGCCTCGCGGAACACGTCCTTCAGGAGGAACGTCGTCTGGCCCGGGGTCGCGGCCCGCGTCGTCGTCTTCTTGCCGCCGAACCGCACCAGCCCGAACGGCACGTGCTGGCACCGCGCCGCCCACTCGAAGCCGAGCAGCGCCAGGCACGCGAACAGCTGGCGGAAGTGCAAGCTCTGGCCGCGATCGACGACGTACAGCGACCGCGCGAACGCGTGGGTCCGCCAGCGATACAGCGCCGCCGCCAGATCGCGCGTCGCGTAGAGCGTCGTGCCGTCGGTGGTCTTCAGCAACAGCGGCGTCTTCTCGCCCGGAAGCTGCACCACCAGCGCGCCGTCGCTCACGCTCGACAGCTCGCGCGCGGCGATCAGCGCGAGCACCTCGGGCATCTTGTCCTCGTAGAACGACTCGCCGTTGACGTCGTCGAACTCGACGCCGAGGAGCCGATAGA
>JAYTAJ010000173.1:0-2032 GCA_043737575.1 Myxococcales bacterium
ATCCCGCAGTCGACGTTCTTCCAGGGCAACACCCGGCCCGACACCGGCGCGGCGTTCGGCCTGGCGATCGGCTTGCACCAGAGCCAGATCGACGACCTCGCGTACAGCCTCTACGACGGCGGCATGCTGTGCATCACGGTCAGCACCAAGACGGTCGATCTGCTGACGACCGACACGATCGGCCTGATCGCGCCGTCGCTGACGAACCTCTTGTCGAAGACCGGCGCGATCGCGGTGGGCCTGCGGCCGCAGGCGCCGCCGACGATGCAGCTCGGCCTCAACACCTTCATGACGGTCGACGGCATGCCGGTCGTCGACGAGCCGCTGCTCGACATCACCTTCACCGGCCTCGAGCTCGACTTCTTCGCGTCGATCGAAGATCAGTACGTGCGCATCTTCACGGTCGTCACCGATCTGCACCTGCCGCTCGGCATGCAGGTCGGCGCCGAGGGCGATCTGATCCCGGTGTTCGGTAGCCTCGAGGGCGCGTTCACCAACCTGTCGATCAAGCACCACGACGCGCTAACCGAGGATCCGGCGATGCTGGCGCAGCGCTTTCCGGCGCTGCTCGAGCTGGCGCTACCGGGCCTGGCCAACGGCCTCGGCTCGTTCGCGCTGCCGAGCCTGGGCGGCCTCGCGATCGAGGTCACTGGCGTCACCGCGGTCGACAACAAGGCGTTCCTCGCGATCTTCGCGAACCTCGCGCCCGCGGCGATGGCGAAGGTGCGGGTCGCGACGACGGCCGAGATCGTCGACGTCGTGATGCCGTCGGATCAGGCGCTGGCCGATCCGGATCGCTGGGCGGTCGACGCGCCGCCGCGGATCGAGCTGGCGCTGGGCGGCGACGCGCCCGATCTCGAGTGGTCGTGGCGCACCGACGACGGCCTGTGGTCGGCGTGGTCGCCGCATCCGCGGCAGACGGTGGCGCCGCGGACGCTGTGGCTGCCGGGCGTGCATCGCGTCGAGGTCCGCGCCCGTCAGGCCGGTCAGGCCGACACCACCGACGAGACGCCGCTGGTCTTCGAGATCCCGGTCGGCACCGCGGTCCACAAGCGCGCCGCCTTCCACGGCGCGCCCGGCGAGGGCGGCTGCAACTGCGCGACCGGCGGCGCTGGCCCGAGCGACGCGCTGCCCGCGCTGATCGCGTTCGCGCTGCTGGCGCTGCGACGTCGTCGCCAGCGCGCGGCGATCGCGTGGCGTCGCGTCGCGACCACGGCGCTGGTGCTGGCGATCGGCGCGGCGATGCCGGCGTGCGACTGCGGCACCAGCGCGCCGTGCGGCGATCAAGACTGCCTGCCGGGCGAGGTCACGCTCGGCATCGTCGGCCGCCACAACGCGGTCGCCACGGACGACGGCCGCACGGTGGTGACGACCTACGACGCCTTCCTCGGCGATCTGGTGGTGGTCGACGTCGCCGCCGATCTGACGCTGTCGTACGCGGCGATCGACGGCGTGCCCGACGAGACGCCGACCTACGATCCGTCGGGCTACCGCGGCGGCGTCAAGACCGCCGGGCCCGACGTCGGCTTCTACACGTCGGTCGCGCTGCGCGGCGGCCTGACCCGCATCGCGTACCAGGATCGCGACAACGCGGCGCTGAAGTTCGCGCTCGAGCGCGACCCGGGCGAGTACCTGACCTACGCGATCGAGGACGCCACCGACATCGACCTCGGCGGGTTCGCCAGCCTCACCCTCGACGGCTCGGGCCATCCGGCGATCGCGTACCTCGCGCAGCACGTCGCGGTCGCGACCGGCGCCCGCGAGACCCAGCTGCGGCTCGCTCGTGCCAACACCACCGAGCCGGGCCCGGGCGACTGGACGATCAAGGTCGTCGCGACCGCGGCCGCGACCTGCGCGGGCATGTGCGGCGACGGCAACGCGTGCCTGGTGCCCGCCGCGGCCGGCGAGCCCGAGGTGTGCGTGACGCCGAGCAACGACTGCGCCGCCGAGTGCGGCGACACCCAGGCGTGCTTCGGCGGCGCCTGCCGCGACGCGCTGGCCTTGCCGACCGCGAGCGATCTGCCGACCGGCA
>JAYTAJ010000174.1:0-4750 GCA_043737575.1 Myxococcales bacterium
TCGGAGTGCGCGCAAACGCCGATGTCATCTACGCCACGAAAGCCGGCGCAGTAGAATCCCGGCCCCGCAGCGTCGCCTTCGTCATCTTCATCGACGCACGTCCATTGGCGCCCAAACGAAGAGAGCTGGAGCGGCGTCCATGCTAGCGCCGAGGCATTTCGATGCGCAGCCGACGCACCCATGGATCGCGATGCGCAGCGGGGCGACCCGGGGTCAAGGAACGGCGTCGATGAAGATGACGAAGGCGACGCTGCGGGGCCGGGATTCTACTGCGCCGGCTTTCGTGGCGTAGATGACATCGGCGTTTGCGCGCACTCCGACGATGCCTGCCTCATTCTGAGGGATCATCTCGTTGCCTCCGGATCGTCGTTTGGTCGATGCAAGCCGGTCTCGTCGGCCTACTGCTTCCGGACCGCAGGCGGTTTCAGCACGTGTGCGCCGGCCGAGGACAGCTGCGAAGCGCTGCGGGACGGCGACCTGCAGGCCGTAGGACGTGCCGCGCAACGTACCCGCTGTCGCCGAGAGCGGTCTTTCCCCGATCCACGACCAGCGTGCACGGCCCCTACCGACGAGATGCCGATTCGGTTGTGCATGGTCACGCTGAACACGTGCAACGAGGCTCGCGATGCCTACCTGACATCGCATGGCGTAACGCTCGGCGAGTGTGTGCCATCGCCCGCATACTGCATGCGCTTCGATGACCAGCCCGCTGCTGGCGACGAGTGTTACGAGACGAAGAAGATGTGCGACAAGGCAAGGCGGGACCGCCTGCCGCAGGGACAGCGGCCAGGTGATTGCCACCTGGTCGAGATCGTCGAGTAGCCAAACAAGCTCGGCGCCAGCGCTACCGAAGCCGAACGCGGCCCACCGCTGAGGTCTTCACAGCAAAGCATGATCCGAAGCCCGCGCCCGCTTCCAGGGTACGAGCGCGGCGTGGATCGCACGTTGAGAGTCCGTCGATGGCTCACTGCCCGGGTGAGAGGGCTCCCCGACGCGCTCGTAAGTTCCACGACGCGAGTGCACGGAGAACCGTGGTGCGGCACGTCATTCGGATCGAGCAGCGGTCGATCGAACCGAGCGCCGGAGGGCCCACTCACCCGGGCCACCCCCGCCCTCCTACCTGATCTCGATCACCAGTCCTCGTCGGGATCGGTGACATCGAAGAGGCGGCTGGGGTGGCCCGGGCGAGTGGGGTCCCCGACGCGCTCGTAAGTTCCACGACGGGAGGGGCTGGCACGGAGGAACGTGGTGCGGCACGTCTGTTGGATCGAGCGGCGGTCGATCGAACCGAGCGCCGGAGCGGAACCCCCGAGCCCGGGTCAGGCCCCGCGCCGCCGGCGTTCGAGATCACGCCACCGCGCATCGTGCACTCGACGCCAGCCTGCAGCTAGTCGCGCACGCGGGGGTCGAGCCACGCGTGGATCAGATCGGCGGCGAGACTGGCGAGGCTGACGGCGAGCGCGGCGACGAGGGTGATGCCGAGGATGACAGGCAGATCGAGATCGGCGACCGCGAGCAGGGTCTCGCGGCCGAGACCCGGCCACGAGAAGATGCTCTCGACGACGATCGCGCCGCCGAGCAGCGCGCCGAGGTCGACGCCAGCGACGGCGATGAACGGGCCAAGCGCGGGGCGCAGCGCGTGGCGCCAGACGACGGCGCGCTCGGACAGGCCGCGGGCGCGAGCGGCGCGGACGTGATCGGACGCGAGGGTGAGGCGCAGCTCGTCGCGCAGGACCCGGACCTGGGCGGCGAGGCCGGTGATCGCGAGCGTCAGCGCGGGCAGCGCGAGGTGGCGCAGCCGATCGACGCCGCTGCCGTGACCGCCGAGCGGGAGCCAGCCGAGCTGGAAGCCGACGAGGTACAAGAGGAGAGGCCCGAGGACGAACGCGGGCGTGCTCTGCGCGATCGTGAGGAGGGCTTCGACGAGCGCGCCCGCGGGTCGATCGGTGCGTCGGGCGGCGGCGATGGCGAGGGGCACCGCGAGGAGGAGCTGGAGGGCGAGGGCGGCGATCGCGAGCTGGGCGGTGGCGGCGGCGCGATCGGCGATGAGGTGCGCGACCGGGCGGCGGCTGCGCAGGCTGTGGCCGAGATCGCCGCGGGCGATGCGGCCGACGAAGCAGCCGTAGCGCGCGACGACGCCGCGATCGAGGCAGTAGTGGGCGCGGACCCGCGCGAGGGTCTCGGCGCTGGCGTGGGGACCGACCAGCGTGCGCGCGGGATCGGCGGGCAGCGCGATCACCAGCACGAACGCCGCCGACACCGTCGCGATCACCACCGCGACGACGCCGAGCAGGCGGACGACGATCCGCCGCGTCACCGCCGCAGTCTCTCGCCGCTCGGTCCGAGATCGAGCCAGGCGGCGGTGAGGTCGTGGACCCAGATCGGATGCGGCGCGACGTTGCGCACGTAGGGCTGCACCACCGCGGCGAGCTGCGGGTGATAGCCCCAGATCCACGGCGCGTCGTCGTACAGGCGCTGCTCGACCTGGCGGTAACGAGCGGCCCGCGCCGCGGGATCGCGGTGGCCGCGGGCCTCGTCGAGCAGGCGATCGACCTCGGGGTTGGCGTAGCCGCTGTCGTTGGTCGTGCCGATCGCGCGGCTGTGGAACCGGACGTCGAGGAAGTTCGACGGATCGGGGTAGTCGACCAGCCAGCTCGTGTACGAGAACGGCGGCGGGCTCGGGCCGCTGGTCGCCTCGAGGAACGCGGCGAACGACAGCACCGTGATCGTCACCCGCACGCCGACCGCGGCGAGATCGGCCTGCAACAGCTGTGCGAGGCGCTCGGCGTACTCCTCCTTCACGGTGACGTACTCGACCGCGAGGCCGGCGCCGTGACCGGCCTCGGCGAGCAGCGCCTTGGCGCGCGCCGGATCGTGAGGATAGGGCGCGAGCGCGTCGTCGCGGCCCATCATCGCGGGCGGCAACAACCCGTGGGCGGGGACGGCGAGATCGTGGAGCGCGCGGACCTGGCTGTCCTTGCGCACCGCGAGGTTCAGCGCGCGGCGGACCCGGACGTCGTCGAACGGCGGCCGCCGCACGTCCATGCGCGCGCCGAACGTCGACAGCTGCGGCACGACGTGGAGGTAGGGGCGCCACGCCGCTTGCTGGCGGATCGCGAGCCACGCGGTCGGCGGCAGGCGATCGACGACGTCGAGCTCGCCGCGCGCGAACCCGAGCCAGGCGATGTCGCGCGGCACGCTCTCGCGGAACACCACGCGATCGAGGTAGGGCCGCGGCGCGTCCCAGTGCCGCGGGTTGCGCGCGAGCACGAGCTGTTCGCCCTCGCGCCAGTCCTCGACGACGAACGCGCCGGTGCCGACGACGGTGCGGCGCAGATCGTTGCCGCTCGCCGCGATCACGCTGGCGCGCACCGGGGTCGTGAACGGCATCGCGAGGACGAACAGGAACGCGGCGTCGGGCTTGGTGAGCTGCAGCTCGAGCACGCCGCCGTCGACGCGGAGGCCGGGTACGTCGTCGCGGCTGCCGGCGGCGTAGGCCTCGGCGCCGTCGATCGGCGCGAGGAACGCGGGGAACGGCGACGCCGGCAGGCGCAGCACCCGCAGCCACGCGGTGACGAAGTCGTCGGGCGTGACCGGCGTGCCGTCGGAGAACGTGACGCCGGCGCGGATCGCGAAGCGATAGGTCAGGCCGTCGGACGACACCGTCCACCACTGCGCGAGGCGCGGCACCAGCTCGAGCTGCAGCGCGGTCGGCCCATCGGGCGCGTAGCCGACCAGGGTGTCGTAGACGTGGTGCAGACAGAACGCCGAGATCTCGTCGTAGCCGATCGCCGGATCGAGCGTCGTCAGGTTGCCCGGCTCCGAGAACGTCAGCGTGCCGCCCGCGCGGGGGCTGGTCGCGCCGGCGCCGCGGTAGCGCGGTCCGGCTTCGGGATCGCGGCAGGCGATCGCGACGACGATCAGGACCGCGAGGCGGCTAGCGCGAACCAGGCTCGAAGGCATGACGAAGTCCGTTGCCGAGGAGGTTGCACGCGGTGACGGTGACGACGATGGCGAGGCCGGGCGCGATCACCAGGTGCGGCGCCGCGGCGAGGTACGGCTGGCCCTCGGCGAGCATGCGGCCCCAGGTCGGCGCCGGAGGCGGCGCGCCGAGCCCGAGGTAGCCGAGCGCCGCCTCGAGGATCAAGTTCTGCGCGAGCGACAGCGCGGCGAGTGCGGCGAGGAGGCCCGCGATCGCGGGTCCGACGTGGCGCACCAGCACCCGCGTCGTGCTGGCACCGAGGGCGCGGGCGGCGGTCACGTAGTCGCTGTGGCGTACGACGCGAACCTTGGTGCGGATCACCCGCGCGGTCGCGGTCCAGCCGAGCGCGGCCAGGGTCACGACGATCGCGCCGTCGCGATCGACGCCGGCGTTGTGCATCACCGCGGCGAGCAGCGCCGCCACCAGGAGGGCGGGCAAGGCCAGCGCGACGTCGACGCTGCGCATCGCCGCGGCGTCGATCGCGCCGCCGCGGTAGCCGGCGATCACCCCGACCCCGGCGCCGATGATCGACGCCAGCACGGTGGCGAGCCCGACGACGACGAGCGATCGACCGGCGCCGTGGGCGAGCCGGGCCCAGACGTCGCGGCCGAGCGCGTCGGTGCCGAGGATCCACTGCGCCGACGGCGACCGCGGCAGCCCGGCGGGGTCGAGGCCGTGCTCGAGATCGGGCCGCACCGGATCGCCCGCGATCAGCGGCGCCAGCACCGCGATCGCGACCACCGCGCCGAGCAGCACCGCGCCGACGAC
>JAYTAJ010000175.1:0-4749 GCA_043737575.1 Myxococcales bacterium
CGGCCGTCGGCGCAGACCTCGACGACCGCAGACACGATCGAAGATCCGGAAGCCGCCCTCGCTGTGGGCCTCGAGCGCCTCGATCACCAGCCAGCGATCCGGGTGGAGCGCGCGGACGTCGGACCAACGCATGGTCCCGGAATGCGCGGCACCGCGCCCGCGGGCAACTTTTTGGTCAAACGACGCTGACCGCGACCTCGGACTGGATCAGCTCCTCGACGACGTCGCGGACGTCGCCGGAGACCGACGACGCCAGCTTCATTGCGTCGATGCTGCCATGGCGTACCGCGGAACGTGGCACCCTCGCGCGGGGATGCGCGATCCGACGCCACCGACCGAGGTCAACGAGACCGGCGACACCGCGCTGGCGGGCACGCCGCCGGTCGCGGCGCCGCTCGATCTGGCGGTGGCGCGGGCCCGCACCGAGGCGGCGCTGTTCGGCCACGCCGAGGCGGTGAAGGTCGGCCGCTATCGCGTGATCGAGCGCGCGGGCGCGGGCGGCATGGGCGTGGTGTGGTCGGCCTGGGATCCGGAGCTCGGGCGCGGCGTCGCGCTCAAGCTGGCGTCGTCGGGCGACGCGGTCGCGCGCGCCCGGGCCCGCGACGAGGGCCGCGCGCTGGCGCGGCTGTCGCATCCGAACGTCGTGCCGATCTACGACGTGCTCGAGCACGACGACGGCGTGTTCCTGGTGATGGAGCTGGTGAAGGGCGAGACCCTGCGCAACGCGGCGCGCGATCAGACGGTGCCGCAGATCGTGCGCGCGTATCGGCAAGCCGGCGATGGGCTCGCGGCGGCGCACCACGCCGGGCTCATCCACCGCGACTTCAAGCCCGACAACGCGATCCTCGGCGCCGATGGTCGGGTCCGCGTCCTCGACTTCGGCCTGGCCCACGCGGTCACCCCCGACGGCGCCGCCGAGACCACCGCGATCGCGGGCACGCCGCGCTACATGGCGCCCGAGCAGCGCACCGCGTCGCCGCTGACCGCCGCGGTCGATCAGTACGCGCTGTGCGTCGCGCTGCGCGAGACCATCGCGTCGCGCGGCGCGATCCCGCGCTGGCTCGCGCCGATCTTCGCGCGCGGCACCGCCGAGCGCCCGGCCGATCGCTATCCGTCGATGGCCGAGCTGTTGCGCGCGCTCGCGCTCGATCCGGCGACGCGATGGCGACGCCGTGCGCTGGTCGTCGTCGGCGTGGTCGCGGCCGCCGCGGTCGCGGGCGCGTTCACGCTGGGCCGCGCCGGTCAGCTCGAGTCGCCGTGCGAGGGCGGCCCGGCGCTGATCGCGCCGAGCTGGGGCGCCGAGCGCAAGGCCACCGTCGAGCGCCACCTGCGATCGCTGACCACGCCGTACGCCGCCGAGGCGGTGCCGCAGCTGCTCGAGCAGCTCGATCGCTACGCCGGCCGCTGGGTCGAGCTGCACCGCACCGCGTGCAAGGCCCACCGCCGCGGCGAGATCTCGAGCGACCTGCTCGATCGTCGGGTCGGCTGCCTGGCGCGACGTCGCGCCGCGCTGACCACGGTCGGCGAGCTCGCGACCACCGCGACCGCGGCGGCGCTGCCGGATCTGATCGTCGCGGTCGGTGGCCTGCCCGAGCTCGGCGCGTGCGACGACGACGACGCGCTGTTGTCGCCGGTCGCGCCGCCGACGCCGACCCAGGCGCCCGAGGCCGCGGCGATCGCTGATGCGCTGGCCGGGGTCGATGTCCAGCGCGACGCCGGTCAGGACGCCGCCGCGGCCCGCGCCGCCGACGCCGCGCTGGCGCGCGCGATCACGCTCGGCTATCGGCCGCTGATCGCGCGGGCCCAGCTCGGCCGCGGCCGGGTCACGCTGTCGAGCGGCCGCGATGATCGCGGCGCCGCCGACTTCGACGCCGCGGCCCGCGGCGCCCTCGCGGTCGGTGACGATCCGCTGGCGATCGAGGCCTACGCGCGCCACGTCTGGGCGTTCGGCACCACCGGCGATCCGGCCCGCGCCACCGACGGGCTGCCGCTGATCGAGGCCATCACCGATCGCTCCGGCGATCGCGCTCGGTTCGCCCGCGCGCTACTCCACCTCAACGTCGGCGGCGTCGCGCTCGCGCGCGGCGATCGCGCCAGCGCCCGCGTCGCGTTCGAGCGCGCCCGCGACGACGCCGCGACGGTCGGCGCCAGCGGCGCCCTCGAGCTGACCGCGATCCTCAGCAGCCTCTTGTTCGTGCAGGACGATCCGATCGCGCGGCGCCAGACCGGCGACGCGCTGGTCGCGGTCCGGACCCGCCTGGTCGGTCCAAGCCACCCGCTGACCCTGGTCGGGCAGCTGCTCGCCGCCGGGTTCCTCGACGAGCCGGCCGAGACCCGCGCCCGCATGACGCCGGCGTGCCTCGACCTCGCCCGCTACCATCCCGGCCGCGGCGCCGACCTCGGCGAGTGCGGCTACGAGCTGACCGCGCTGGCGATGGCCGACGACGATCGGCCGGGCGCGATCGCGATGGCCGATCTGGTGATCGCCGCCGAGCCCCACGGCGCCGACGCCGACTCGGTCGCGATCGCGCGGGCGTATCGCCTGATCGCGATCGGCGACGGCGCCGCGGCGCTCGCCGCCTTCGCCGCCTTCGCGCGCAGCCACCCGCAGCCGGCCGAGTGGTGGAAGAAGCTCACCGCCGCCGACGCCGCCACCGGTGCGGCGATGGCCGCGCTCGCGGTCGGCGATCGCGCCGAGGCCCGCCGCCACCTCGCCACCGCCGCCGCCTTCGTCGACGACATCGCCGCCGCCGTCCCGCCGCCCGTGCTCGAGCGTCGCCGCGCGATCGCCGCGACCCTCGCGGCCCGAGCCATGCCGTGATCGATCAGCTCACGGAGGTGGCGCGAACGGCACCGCGCTGCTCACGTAGGTCGCGCCCGACGGCAACCACGACGGACACGGCGGCGGCAACGCACCGCCGCACTCGTCCTTGATGTCGGTCAGAAATTCGTCGAAGCGGCGATGGGTGTCGAGGCAGATGGCGCCGTCCGGGCTCCACAGCGACTCGTGGGCGTACTCGGTGCCGTCGAACGTGCTCCAGCCCGACACGTTCTGCCAGTGCAGCGGCGTGCCCTTCTCGGTGAACGGCCGCCCGGTGCCGCAGACGTCCGAGACGTACATCCGGAGCATCGCCTGGCGTCGGCCCCAGCTCGACGGGTGGGTAGACAGCGAGCTCGCGAAGGTGTGGCGGGTCAGGTAGAGCTTCGCGATCGACGTGCCCGCGCACGCGAGGTTGAACCAGTTGCCCGCCTGCAAGGGCGTCGTCGCGATGATGTCCTTGCTGTCGGCGTCGTAGCGATCGCCCGAGAAGAGGATCGTCTCGAAGCGCCGCACCCACATCCGCGTCGGGCCCTCGCCCGAGATGCGCTCGGGCGGGTTGTCACACAGCGGCACGGGATCGGTGAAGCCGATCTTGGTGTACGTCATCTCGTAGGTCTCGATCGGCGTCGCCGGGCCGACCCAGAACACCGTGAACGACGACGCCTGCGGGCTCACCTTCTTGATCGTGATGCGGTAGTTGCCGTCGGGCGTCGCCAGGTTGAGGTGCCCGCCGGTCAGCGCCGCGCCGCTGAGCGTGCCGCCGCCGACCGGGTCGTACGCGACCAGGCGGCTGTTGTTCACGATCTTCGGCTGGTAGTAGTTGGCGCCGATCTGCAGGTTCAGCAGCCGGACGTTCTCGTCGTTGGGCAGGCCGGCGGTGTTGAGCTCGTGGAAGTGGAACGGGCCCATCATCGGCGAGTTCTCGCCGCAGCCCCACAGCTTGGGGCACGGCTGCGCGAACGCGGGATCGGTGTCGACGGTCGGCTCGGGCTCGACGCAAGCGGCCGACAGGGTGACGAGCAGCGGAACGGTCAGAATGATGCGGTGCATGCCAGCTCCAGGAGGTGTGTCCTGCGGGGTAGAGGCGCGGGCCGCTTCTTGTGACGCCGATCTGGCAAAAAAAGATCACCCACGCCGGGTGACGCCCCTCCGGCCTGTGATCACGCGCCGATGGCGCGGGCCCAGGTGTCGAGATCCTCGATGGACGCCAGGGCGTGGGGCGGCGCCGAGTGGGCCGCGGCCATCGCATCGCGCAGCGCGTTGCGGGCGCGGTGCAGCCGGGTGCGGATGTTCGCGGTGTTGACCTCGAACACCTCGGCGAGCGCGGTGGCGTCGAGGCCCTCCCAGTAGTGCAGCTCGAGCAGGGTCTGCTGCTCGATCGGCAGGGTCCGCAGCGCGTCGCACAGCCGGCGGTGATCCTCGCCGCGCGCCAGCTTGGCGCCGGCGTCGGTGACCAGATCGGCGATCGACGACAGCTCGGGATCGAACAGCCGATCGCGGCGCAGCGTGCGCAGGTGGCGGTACAGCTCGTTGCGCGCGATCGTGAAGACGTAGGTGCGAAAGCTCGAGCGCCCGGCGAACTGATCCTTGGCCTTCACCATCGACAGGAACGTCGCCTGGACCATCTCGTCGGGCTCGGCGCACTTGTTGGAGAAGAACCGGTAGAGCTGATCGAAGTAGCGCGCGAACAGATCGCGACCACTGGCCTGATCGCCAGTGCGCCAGCGCGCGAGCAGCGCTTCGTCGGGATCCATCCTCGACCAGCGTATCACCCCTGCGGACCGATCACCGCCGCGGCGAACGGCCGGTGATCCGCCGCGGCGTACCGCGCGCGGTCGCCGCCTGACGACACTGCTGCGCCAGGTGCGGACCGAACTCGCTCGGCGCCCACGCGATCACCGCGTCGATGAAGGCGCGGACCTGGGGCG
>JAYTAJ010000176.1:0-4747 GCA_043737575.1 Myxococcales bacterium
GCGACGCCGGGCTCGTGGGCGCGGAGGACCGCGCCGAGATCGGTCGTGGGGCCGACCGCGATCGCGCCATCGCGATCGAACCAGGCGACCTCGGCCTCGACGGTCGAGGACCGCGGCGCCCCGGGCGCCATCGCCGCGCCCGTGAAGCCGAACAGGTCGACCACGCGGTCGTCGCGCCACTGGGCCTCGAGCCGATCGGCGAGCGCGCCCGCGGCCCCGCGCTGGTAGCCGAGCTCGGGTAGCTCGACCGGCACGAACACCCGATGGCGCGCGCCCGCGTCGAGGATCGCGGCGACGACGTCGAGCAGCGCCCGCGGCTCGGTCCGCAGCGCCGACAGGTCGGCGACCCAGGTGGCGAACGCGGGCTCGGTCTGGATCCAGACGTTGCGCATGGCCTACCGTACCTCCGCGGCGGTGAAGTCGAACGTGCCGCTGCCGTTGGTGATGCGGATGACGCCCGGCGCCGCGCCCGGCCCGTCGAGATTGCCGATGTTCTTCGTCAGCCGGCCGCGCAGCGTCTTCTGCAGCCTGACGCGATCGGAGGCGTAGATCTCGTTCTGCGGGTTGGTGATGCGGATGTCGGCGATGCGCTGGTAGCCGTCGGGCGGGTGCTCGCCGCCGGAGCCGCCGAGCTGGTCGAGGGCCTTGCGCAGGTTGTCCATCACGCCGCGCAGCAAGCCCGAGGTCACGGTCTTCATCTGGATCGCCTGACGCGCGGTGTGGTCGATGACGTCGGCCTGGCCGCTGGCGGGATCGCCCGCGACCTTGGTGCGTCCGCCGATCGAGACGCGGTTGCCGCGCCGCGCGCGATCGGCGGCGTCGAGCAGCTCGTTCATCGCGCCGCGCTGGCCGTTGGCGACCTCCTTCGAGATCTTCCGCATCGCCTCCTGCAGGGCGCCCGGGTTCTCGAGGTTGCCGCCGTTGACGAGCTGCTGGACCTCGGCGGCGACGCCGACGTCCCTGGCGATGTGGATCGACTCCTCGGCGGCCGGCTCGGCGACGCCGCGCTGCACCAGCGTGTCGATCGCGCGCACGCCGTCGGGGCCGTAGTCGGTGGCGAGCCGCGCGATCTCGGCGGGCGCGACGCCGCGGCCGAGCATGCGATCGATCACGACCGGATCGACGGCGCTGGCGCGCAGCACCTCGACCGCGGCGGGCGGCAGGCCGTGCTTGCGGCCGAGGTCGGCGAGCGGATCGACGGCGGCGGGGGCCTCGGGGACCTTCGGGGCCTCGGGAGCCTCGGGGACCTTGGGCGTCTGCGGAGCCTCGGGGGCCTCGGGGAGCTTCGGGGTCTCGGGCGCCTTGGGCGCCTCGGGCGCCTTGGGGACCTCGGGCGCTTGGGGCACCTCGGGCGCGGGCGCCTCGCGCATCCAGGTCCGCTTGATCAGCTCGCCGAGGCCGGGGATGCCGAGCTTCTCCTTGAGGAACGGCAAGAGCAGGATGAAGACGTCGCCCGCGGCGCGGCCGATCAGCTGCCAGCGCTCGAACAGGGTCAGCTCGTCGCCCTCGACGATCGCGGTGTAGAGGTTCACGACGATCCCGACCGCCATCAGCACGATGCCGGCGATCAGGAGGAGCGCGGTCTTCAGCAGGATCTCGGCGCCGCCGACCAGATAGTAGAGCAGCGCCTCGAGGGTGCCGAGCACCAGGCCGTCCTCGGCGATCGCGCGCTTCCAGTAGCGGAGCGTGTCGTTGACCAGATCGAGGCCGGCGAGCATGAGGTCGGCCAGCGCCGTGGCCAGCCCGGCCACGAAGGCGCCGATCGACCGGACGATGCCGTCGAAGAAGCCGGACAGCGCGGTGAGCGCGTCGGAGACCTGGTCGACGACGAAGCCGACGACCTTCGCGACGGTCGAGGCGCCCTCGCGCGCGATGGTCTTGCACTGCTGCTCGACCTCGCGCTCCATGAGCTTGATCGTCCGCTGCTGCTCGGTGGCGAGCGCGGCGCGGTTGGCGGTGAGTCGACCGGTGAGCGCGCCGACCCGGACCCGGAACTCGCCCGAGAAGGCGGGCGCCCAGCCCTGGACGAGCTCGGTGATCGCCCGGACCCGCGCGCTGACGGCGTCACGGTGGGCGGCGGCGAGCTTGGGCAGCGCGGCGAGCGCGTCGCGGCGGGTCTGATCGAGGTTGCCGCGCAGCGCCAGCTCGACCCGATCGCAGCCGTCGTGGAAGGTCTTGATCCGCTTGCCGAGGGCCACGAGGGTGTCCTCGGACTTGCCCGCGAGCTCGGCGCACACGATCGGGCCCGCGCGGTCGACGATGCCGACGCCGGCCTGGCCGACCCGGGCGACGCGCGCCTGACCCTCGGCGACGAACCCGGCGCGCTGGTCGACGGTGGCGCGTCCGAGCTGGGCGGCGAGCTCGGGTGCCGCGAGCGCGCGCTCGTCGTCGTCGAGCGGCTCGGCCGCCGTGCGGGCCGCGTGATCGATCATGGCGTGGCCGCGCTGCTCGGCGGCCGCCATCGCCCGATCGTGGTGATCGGCGGTACCGACGTCGTCGAGCGCGCGGTCGCGCAGCGCGCCGCAGTCGCCGATCGCACCGTCGACCGCCTGCTCGAGGGTGTCGATCGCCGAGGTCGCCAGGTCCCGGATCGCATCCGCGGTGGTGCCGCGGGCGAGCTCGAGGGTCGCGAGCGGCGCGCCCTGCCCCGCGGCGGCCTGACGCTCGAAGTCATGGACCTCGCGAAAGAACCGAGCGCCGAGCCCGTCCCCGGCGTTGCGGGCGTCGCCCGCGGCGGTGGCGCCCGCGCTGACGATGATCCGGCCGATGCGCGCGCCCGCGGCGGAGGCGACGTCGAGCATCTCCTTGCCCTTGGCGCCCACGCCGCGACCTGCGGTGCGCGCGATCGCGCGGGCCTGCGCGGCGGCGGTCTGCGCGGCGGTGGCGGCCTCGGCCTCGGCGGCCTTGGCTCCGACGCCGCCCGCGACGCTGGCGAGGGCGCTCCAGGTCCGGCCGACCTCCGCGAGATCGGCGGTGCGCGCGGTGAAGACGGTGGTGAGCGCGCGCGTCGCCTGGCGGGCGTCGGCGCCGACGACCTCGAGCTGGGCGTCGCGCTCGCCCTCGATCGCGCGGCGCTGCGCGGGCTTCAGCTGCGCGAGCGCGAGGACGCGCTGGTCGGCGGCGATCGCGAGGTCACCACGGACCTCGGCGGCGCGGGTCCGGACTCGCGGCCGCGCCTGGGCGATCTGCTTGGTGATCGCCGCCTTCTGGGTGTCGGCGGCGGTGCGGATCGCGCCGCGCTGCGCGGTGATCGCCGCGGTGAGCTGGTCGATCGACTCGCTGACAGGACCACCACCGCGCGGCGGCAGGTGCAGCGCGAACGGATCGTCGACCGGTGGGCCGGTCAGCGGCGCGGCGGATCGCGGCGCGGCAGCGGCACCGATCGCCTCGCGCCGCGGCGCCGCGCGGGGCGGCAGCCGCGACGTCCGCGTCACCTTGCCGGGCGCGCGCCGCGGCGCCTCGTCCTCGGCGGCCGCGTCCTCGGGGATCGCGGCGTGAGCAAAGCGTGGCGCGGCCATCGCCGAGGTGGTGCCCGCGGCGATCGGCGATGTGACGCGATCAGAACTGGAAGTAGATGAACGGCATGATCTTGGGGTGCGCCAGCTCGCGCAGCACCAGGGCGACGACGGCGAGGATCAGGCCCTGCACGACCGGGTGAGCCGCGACGAAGCGAGCGCGCATCCAGGCGAACGTGCGGGGCGCGAACCAGTGACCCGCGAGCGCGGTGGCGAGGGCGATGACGACGAGCGGCGTGAGGTTGGGCGTGTCCCACTGGTCGGCGCCGAGGCGGCGCAGCACCGCGAGGGCCTCGCCGAAGGACTGGGCGCGGAAGAAGATCCACGCCAGGCAGACGTAGGCGAAGACCAGCGCGACGGCGACGCCGCGACGCACCGCCCACAGGAGCCAGCGCAGCGCGGCGTCGGTGGCGGGTCCGACCTCGGCGGCGTCGGCGAGCCAGGCCGCGAGCGTCATGAACCCGATCAGCGGCAGCACCGCGCCGAGCGGTCCCCACTGCAGGCACGCGAGGGCGCCGACCACCGCGGCGGCGGCGACGACCCGCAGGGCGAAGGCGTTGACCGGCCGACCGACGCCGATCACCGCGGGCTCGGGCGCGCTCTCGAGCCACGCGGTCGCGGCGGCCCACAGCGGCACGGTGTACGCCCACGCCAGCGCGAGGTGGGTCCACGGCGCCAGCGGCGGCAGCACCACGATGTCGACGCTCAACCCGACCACGAACAGCGCGGCGCAGCCGGCGAGCAGGCGCAGCGGCGCGGTCGACCGCTGGTAGACGCGGGTCATCGCGAGGCCGCCGCCGTGGAGCAGGCCCCACACGACGAACGTCCACTTCGGCCCGTGCCACAGGCCGCCGAGCAGCATCGTCACGATCAGGTTGCGGTACGTGCTCCACTCGGTGCCGCGGTTGCCGCCGAGCGGGATGTACAGGTAGTCGCGCAGCCAGGTCGACAGCGAGATGTGCCAGCGCCGCCAGAACTCTTGCAGGCTGGCCGATCGATACGGCGTGCGGAAGTTCTCGGGCAGGTTGAAGCCGAGCAGCTGGGCCGAGCCGATCGCGATGTCGGAGTACGCCGAGAAGTCGAGGTAGATCTGGAACGCGTAGGCGACGACGCCGGCCGCGACCTCGGCCGACGAGTACAGCGCCGGATCGGCGAACACCCGATCGGCGAGGGCATCGCCGAGGAAGTCGGCCAGCGCGATCTTCTTGGCGAGCCCGACCAGGATCCGGAAC
>JAYTAJ010000177.1:0-2030 GCA_043737575.1 Myxococcales bacterium
CGGTGTCGTCACCGCCGCAGGCCACGACCGTCGACAGGCACGCGGTGATCGCCAGGGACATCGGACAAGCTCGCATCGGGTCCTCGCATCGGGTTAGCCGCACGTCAGATCGTCGCGGCAGGTCTCGGGCAGCGTGCAGTCCTCGTCCTTGTCGCACGACTCGATGCCGGGCACCGTGACCGGGCGCTCGACCTGCGACCGCAGCTCGAGATCGACGCGGCCGGCGGTGATCACGGCCGAGCCGGTCACGGCGCGGGTGACGATGATCGTCGGAAAGCCCGACGCGCCGAGATCGAGCAGGCCGGTCACCAGCGGGCCAGCGACGGTCATCGCGCCGCTGTCGGGGCCGCTGCACTCGATCTTGCCGCGGGTGCCGCCGTGGTGGCTGATGTCGAGCTTGACCCCGACCGTGGTCGCCGCCGTGCCCGCGGTCCAGGTCAGCGCGATCGGCTGATCGCGGGCGAGATCGGGGTCGGCGCTGGTCATCACCAAGGTGTCGACGCCGACGGTATCGATCGCGAACCCGCCTTGCCACGCGCTGCCGGCCGCGGCGAAGCGGATCGGATCGCCGGCCGCGAACGGCGGATACGCGGGCGTCACGCCCGCGGGCGGCTGGTAGTTCTCGGCGATCGCCTCCATCACGAAGTCGGCGCCGCCGCTGGCGATCGCGATGCCGGTCACGCGCACCGCGCCGACCGACTTCTTGGTCGCGTAGTCCTGGCACACGCCGTCCTCGACGCACACCGCCGCGCCGCACGGCGTCGCGCAGAACGGCAGCCGCGGCGTGAGCAGCTGGCACGGACCGTCGCTGCTCGCGATCTCCCAGATCACCGACGACGGCTGGGGCGCGTCGAAGACGGTGCCGAGCACCGACGTCCGGCCCGGGTTCACGCCGTCGGGTCCGGTGACCTCGACCGCGAAGGCGCCGACCCGGAGGGTGGGATCACCAGGCCGGGCGTCGAACGGCGACGCGTCGAGCGTCGAGCCGTCGTCCCCCGAGCACGCCGCGGCGACGAGCCCGAACGCGAGCCCCGGAGCGAGCCGACCTCGATGCATGTGACATGCTTGCACGACTCCCGTGACGAGTGGCGCGGCGTCGAACACCGCGAACCAGCATGAATCTGTGTCTGTGAGGAAATCTGCTCTTGCGACGCAGCAATCGGGCGGCTTACGGCGGTGGGATCCGGCTGCCCCCGTCATCGACGACCGGGATCCACGCGGGCCACGGCTCGCCGTGGTGGCGGGCGCGGCGCTCGATCACGGCGCCATCGCGGCCGATGATCATCAGCTCGGGCGCCTCGTCGGGGTGGAACACCGTGCCGTCGTCGCCGAACCAGACGTCCTCGGTGGTCTCGAGGACGAAGCCGCCCTCGGGCGTCACGCCGATCGCGCTGGCCGAGCGGCCGCCGAAGCCAGCGCTCCAGATCGCCTTGCCATCGCGCGCGATCGCGTGGAGCGCGCCGCCCGCGGTGACGTAGACGACGCCGTCGTCGACGACCGGGCCGCCGACGTGGAAGTTGCCGCCCGGCCAGATCTGCCAGCGCCGCGTGCCGTCGGGGGCGAAGCCGAGGAGCGAGTAGCCGCACGCGAGCGCGACCGCGCCGTCGCGATCGATCGCGAGGCCCTGCGGCGCCCCGCACGCGCGGCCCCGATCGTCGCGGGTGTCGGCCTCCCAGCGCAGCGTCCCGTCCGGATTGGTGCGGCGCAGCATGGGGCTCGCGTCGTCGAGCTGGACGATGCCGCCGTCGGTGGCGCGCGCGGCCTGGCACCGCAGGCCGGGCTGCCAGTGCCACGGCGCCTGACCGTCGCTGGGCGGCCGCGCGCGACAGCGGTCGAGCAGCACCGCGGCGCGCGGTGGACGCGCCGCCGCGCAGCCGATCATCGCGAGCGCGATCCAGACGAGCCGCATGCCACCGCGGACACGCGGTCGGCGCCGCGGTTGCGCATCACACCGCCAGCCCCTCCAGCACCGCGAGCGTGGGGGTCGCGCGGATCCGCGCGGGGCGAAAGCCCGCGGCGGTGAGCAGGGC
>JAYTAJ010000178.1:0-2028 GCA_043737575.1 Myxococcales bacterium
TCAAGGTCGTCGCCCGCCCTTTCTGACCGGAGCTCCCATGCAACCCAACGACAGGCCCGAGGACGATCTCCAGCCGAGCGATCCCGCGCGCGGCACCACGGCGAGCGGCGAGCAGGGCCACGCGATGCGCGGCGGCACCCGGCGCGGCGGCGCCGACGGCGCCAGCACGGGCGACGTCGGTCGCGACGGCGGCTTCAGCGGCGACTACAGCGGCGGCGGTCGCGCCGGCGGCCTCGGCACCGTCGGCGACGCCGATCGCCGCGAGGCCTATCACGGCGACGGCGGCCAGAGCGGCGCCCAGGCCGGCGGCCCGCCGCACGCGCTGCCGCACACGCACAGCGACGACGACGCGCGCCTCGGCCACGACGTCCGCGCGGCGCTGCTCGGCGACGTCACGCTCGATGCCAGCGCGATCGACGTCGCGGTCGCGGCGGGCGAGGTCACGCTCACGGGCACCGTCACCGACGCGCGGGCCCAGCGGCTCGCCGAAACGTGCCTCGCGCGCATCGCCGGCATCGCCGCGATCCGCAACCAGCTGCAGATCCGCTGATCAGCGCGGACCGGCCGGCGCCGCGCCGCCACCACCGCCCGCAGGCGGCTTGGCGCGATCGCGCTCCTGGATCTTCAGCCGCAGCGAGTTCAGCTGCTCACGGATCTCGGCATCGTTGGGGTGCGACTTGAGCAGCGCCTCGTAGTAGGTCTGCGCCTGCTCGTAGTTGCCCTTCTTGTTGTACAGGTGGCCGAGCAGCTTGCGGGCCTCGTCGCCCGCGCCGGCCCGCACCGCCTTGTTGGCGGCGGTGATCGCGCCGTCGACATCGCGGGCCTGGAACCGCGTCTTCGCCAGCCCGAGGTAGGCCTGACCGAGGTAGTGGTTGCTGGCGATGACCGCGTTGTAGCCGGTCGCAGCGTCGGCGAACTTGAGATCGGCCAGCGCCTGATCGGCGCGCTTCAACGTCGCCGCGGCGTCTTGCTCGACGTCGCCGGACGGCTTGGGATCGCGCTCGATCGGCGGCCGCACGCGCACCGTCGAACCGCCCCCCGCCCCGTCCGGGTTCCGGACTGCCCCGTCCGGGTTCCGGACCGCCCCGTCCGGATTCCGGACCGCCGACCCGGCCCCGGCATCGATCGCCGCCGCGACCCCGGCGTCGACCGCGGTCGCGGGCTGCTGCAGCGACGCCGCGGGCACCGCGCCGCGATTGCCGCGCTCGCCGGCCGCGACGAACAGGATCACGCCGAGCCCGGCCGCGACGCCCGCGGCGAGCAGCGTCCACGCGAACGTCGCCCAGCCCGAGCGCTGCATCGGCATCGACATGCCGTCGCTGAAGGTCTGCTCTTGCAGCACCGAGCCCGACATCGGCGTCGAGCTGTCGGACGGATTGATCAGCGCGGTCGCGACCCGCGCCGGCGTCACGCGCGCCGGAGGCAGGCCCCCGGGCGGCGTCGCCGCGCGGATCTGGCCGCTGACGTGGCGCGACGGCAGCGCGATGCCGGGCGACGACACCGGGCGGATCAGCGCGCCCGAGTCGATCGTGCGCCCCGACAGCCCGGGGTTGAGCGTCGCCAGCACCTGCTGGTCGGTCGACATGCCGAGGATCTGCGCGACCGCGGTGCCACGGCCGGCCAGGCACTTGGTCAGCTCGTACTCGAAGGCCTCCATCGTCGACGGGCGATCGTCGGGATTGCGCGCCATCGCCTGCACGACCAGCGACGACACCGTGGCCGGGATCGTCGACCGCAGATGCACCGGCGGCACCGGATCGACCGTCGCCTTCTTGGTGAGGATCTCCATGAAGTTGTCGCCCTGGTAGGGCGGCACGCCGGTCAGCATCTCGTAGAGGATCGCGCCGAGCGCGTAGACGTCGCAGCGCGCATCGGCCGGGCGGCCCGCGGCCTGCTCGGGCGCCATGTACTCGGGCGTGCCCATCGCCATGCCCGGGCTGGTGAGCTTGCGCTCGCGCGCCTCCTCGGCCTCGGTGGTCTTGGCGATGCCGAAGTCGAGCACCTTGACGAAGTCGGCGGTGCCGTCGC
>JAYTAJ010000179.1:0-10949 GCA_043737575.1 Myxococcales bacterium
GCGCCCTTCATCGCGACCAGGTTGCGGAGCTTGCCGAGCTCGCGCACCGGCTGGCCGTCGATCGCGGTGACGACGTCGCCGGCCTTGAGCCCGGCCTTCGCGGCGGGGGTGTCGTCGCCGACGTCGGCGACCACGACGCCGGTCGCGGCGGTGAGCCGGAAGTGCGCCTTCGACGCCTGGTTGAGCGGCGCGAGCTGCACGCCGAGATAGCCGCGCGACACCCGACCGTCCTTGATCAGCATCTCCATGATCGGTCGCGCCATGTTGGTCGGGATCGCGAAGCCGATGCCTTGATAGCCGCCGCTGCGCGACAGGATCGCGGTGTTGATGCCGACCAGGTTGCCGTCGAGATCGACCAGCGCGCCGCCGGAGTTGCCGGGGTTGATCGCGGCGTCGGTCTGGATGAAGTCCTCGTACTCCTCGATGCCGACCGACGCGCGGCCGACCGCGGACACGATGCCCATCGTGACGCCCTGACCGACGCCGAACGGATTGCCGACCGCGAGCACGACCGCGCCGAGCCGCAGCTTGCTCGAGTCCGCCATCGGCAGCGGCCGCAAGACCGGGAGCTTGCCGCCCTTGGGCGCGATCAGCTTCAGCACCGCGATGTCGCTGCGCGGATCGGCGCCGATGACCTCGGCGGTCACCTCGAGGCCGTCGGGCAGCGTGACCCGGATCTCGGCGGCCTTGTCGACGACGTGCGCGTTGGTGAGCACGCGGCCGTCGGCCGACACGATCACGCCCGAGCCGAGGCTCTGGGCGCGGCGCGGATCGGCGCCACCGAACGCGGGCGACGCCGGATCGTTGAAGAACGGATCGCTGGCGTACGGGCCGCTGTCGACCTGCTGCGTGGTCGAGATGTTGACGACGCTGTCGACGACGCGCTCGGCGACGTCCGAGATCTGCGTACTGCCGGGCAAGCCCGACGGCGCTGCGATCATCGTTGGTGGGGAACCCGGTGTGGCATGAGCCACGTTGTCGGTCGCGCGCGCGACCAGCCCGGCTCCGGTGGCGACGCCGGCAGCGCACAGTCCGGCGACGAGGGCATGGCGAATCCTGCTGAGGTTCATCTGGTGGGTTTCTCCGGTGGCGTTTCGATCGGGAGACCGCCGTCGCGGTTGCTCGCATTCCCGACCGAAAATGCGAACGCCGCGCACCAGGCGCGGCGTGACGAAGCCGGATCGTATGCTACCCGGCGCTACGGCGTCGCCTCGGTGAACAGCGTCGCGACGTCCTGCTCGACGCGCTCGGCCTGCATCGCCGACACCGGCGCGGGCACGCGGGTGCGCTCGGTCCACACGAAGTACTCGAACGCTTGCTGCGGCGGCAGCGGCGCGGTCGCCGCGGGATCCGGCGCCTTCGCGCGGCGCAGCAGCTTGAACGTGCCGAGCTGCTTGCCCTTGGCGTCGCGGTAGGACAACGACGCGACCGCCTCGAGCGAGGCGACGTCGGTCTTCGGGTCGTAGCTCGACGGCCGCAGCTTCTCGAGCTTGTCGATGAAGTTCGCGGCGGTGGTGTCGGCGGTCTGGCC
This sequence comes from Myxococcales bacterium, assembly GCA_043737575.1. Classification (GTDB taxonomy): domain Bacteria; phylum Myxococcota_A; class Polyangia; order Haliangiales; family Haliangiaceae; genus UBA2376. Next base: position 1,532 of record JAYTAJ010000179.1, read on the forward strand.
CTGGCCCCAGGTCTCGACCAGCGCGACATCGCCGGTCGGCGGCGGCGGCGCGTGGGCGTCGGGGTTCTCGGGCGCCGGCGGCTTCACCTTGATGCGCGCGACCGACTTGGTCTTGCCGGCCGCCGCGATCTCGATCTGCGCCGCGGTCTTGGGATCGAACGGCCGCAGATCGGTCGGCCGCAGCGACGCCTCGCCACCCTCGAGCTGCGACACCATCGTGCTCAGCACGACGAACACCTTGCTGGAGTCGAGATCCTGGAGGTAGCGATCGGAGCCGCCCGGCACCTTGCTGCCGACGACGAACGTCTTGGCGCCGTCGGTGAAGATCACCGCGAGCGAGGTCTTCGACTCGGTGAGGCCGTAGTCCTTCTTGAACTCGTCGGACGGCACGCCGATGCCCTTGAGCGCGCGCATGCGGGCGTACTGCTTGATCAGCTTCTCGCCCTCGGGGCCGACCGGAAACTCGGTCGTCACGGTCTCGGTGATCATCTCCGGAACCACGGGCTTGGTCGGATCGACCGGCGCGGCCGGATCGACAGGCTTGGTCGGATCGACCGGCTTGGTCGGATCGAACGGCGCCGGCGGCGGCACCTCGAGCGGCTTCGGCTTCTTGGTCTGGCGGCTGTCGGTGCCCCACCAGTACACGTCGGCGCCGGTGCCGCGGCGCTCGATGCGCACGGTCTTGGTGTCGCTGGTCAGCTCGATCGTCTTGAGCTCGGCCTCGCCGCGGGTCCACATCACGACCTCGCCGGTGGTCGGCTTCACCGCCTCGCTCTTGGTCCAGGTCCGGTAGCCGTAGATCAACATCACGCCCAGGAGGGCGCCGTGGACGATGACGCCCTTCATGACTTCTCCTTGCCGTCGATGCGGCCGGCCGGGCGCGACTTGCGGCGCCGCGCGTTGCCCGAGTACAGGAGGCCGAGCCCGAGCACGAGCAGCGGCGCGATCGCGACCGTCGCGGTGAACCACGCGGCCTGACCGCGCTTGGTCTGGCGGACCTCGGTCTCCTTCTCGTTGTTGACGATGCCGGCGAAGGCCTCCTCGCCACCGAGCCAGCGGATGCCGTCATCGGGCAGGCTGCGGCTGTTGGTGTCGATGCCGCGCTGGCCGGTCGAGGTCTGGAACATGCGATCGGCGAACAGATCGCCGTCGGCGAACACCAGCGCGCGCCAGCCGTCGACCTCGGTGCCGTCGTCCTGCTTCAACTTCGGGCCCTCGACCGCGGCGCCGACGCTGTAGCGATCGCGCTTCTCGGTGGCGGCGTCGAACGCGTGGTTGCCGTCGAGGTCGAGCCACGAGTCGCTCATCGACCGGACGATGATCGTGCGCTTCGGCTTCTCGCCCGCCGCCGCCGGCCCGCTGAAGTCCTTCTCGACCAGCGCGCCCGAGGTCTGGAGCATGATGCCCTGGTTGGCGGCGCCGCGCGACAGGGACGTCGTCGACGGGTGCGACGAGAAGCCGTTGGTCAGCGCCAGCATCTTGTCGGTCGGCTGGCCGCGCTCGGGCTGGTAGTTCTTGTCGTCGTGGATGAGGTGGTGATCGATCGCCACGCCGAAGTAGCCCTCGAGCGGGCCGAGCTCGAACTCGCCCTGGGGATCGACCGCGACCAGCACCCGGCCGCCGCCATCGAGGTAGCGGCCGAGCGCGGCGAGCTCGCCGACCTCGAACGGCGTCTTGGGGCCGAGCGCGAGCACGACGGTGGCGTCGTCGGGGACCTCGCGCGCCAGATCCATCGAGCTCAGCGTCTTCACCTCGTAGTTGAGGTTGCCGAGGATCGCCTTCACCACCAGCGACTTGGCGTCGGGGTAGCGGCCGCGCAGCGCCGGCGGCAGCGAGTCGGGATCGTTGATCTCGCCGTGGCCGACCGTCAGGTACGCCTTGCGCTTGTCGCGCACCAGCTTCATGAGCTCGCTGTTCACGGTCTGATCGAGGACGCGCAGCTTGCCGGTCTGGCGGCGGGCGCGATCGAAGTCGAGGTCGACGTCGAACTTGGCGCTCTTCTCGCCACCGCCCGCGCTGACCGGCTTGTCGGTGGCCTCGGGCTTGGCCGCGTCGGTGCCGCGGACCAGCACGATCGTGCCGTCCTTCTGGACCTGGTACTTCGCCGCGAGCTGCGCGCTCACCACGCGATCGAGCCGCTCGATCGTGACCTTGCCGGTGCGGCGCTTGAGCTCGCGGAAGTAGCCCTCGACCTCCTCACCGACCTCGTTCACCGCGGGGAAGAACAGGAGCACGCGGAGCGGCTCCGACATGGTCTCGACGATCTTGCGGGTCGACTCGCCGGGCTGCGCAGTCTTGAAGTAGCTGACGTCCTTGCGGACGTTCTTCTGCTTGGCGATGTTGCACGTCACCATCAGGAGCGCGGCGGCCAGGGCGATGGTCAGGCCCGACACGCCCATCTCGCGCATGCGCTGGAACTCGACGGCGTCGTCGTCGGCGTCCGAGGTCCACTCGCCGACGGTGGCCTCCATGAAGATCGCCGGGATCACCGCGCAGGCCGCGACCAGGATCCACGCGATCGTCATGATCACGTCGAACTTGTGGAGCGACTTGGGCGCCGCGTCCTTCATGCCGACCAGGCCGAGCCCGGCGGAGGTGGTGAGGAAGTACAGCACCGCGGCGACGACCAGGCCGAGGTAGCACAGGAGGAGCGTGGTCTCGGCCTGACGCCGCATGCCCTTGCTGCCGACCCAGCGCCACAGCTGGGCGCCGAGGCCGCCGACGAACAGGATCAGCGCGAGCCAGGTCAGCATCTTCGACGGGCCGGTCACCTCGGCCAGCGGCCGACGCGCCACGAACAGCATCGCGACCGACAACAGGAGCGAGACGCGAACCCAGAGACGGGACGGAGTGTTCATTGCCATCGCTTCGCCTCCAGCGTCTTCACCGCGAGCAACAAGAAGAAGTAGGTCATGGCGAGGTAGTAGACGACGTCCTTCAGGTTGAAGATGCCGCGCATGAAGCCGGTCTGGAACCGACCCCACAGGCCGATCTCGGCCGCGACGTCGCGCAGCGGCGGATCGAGCTGGCGGCTGAGCTCGAACAAGACGTAGCCGCCGATCAGGAGCAGCAGCGCGCCGATCAGCGCCGCGATCACCTGCTCCTTGGTCAGGCTCGACGCGAACACGCCGATCGCCAGGCTGGTGGCGCCGAGCAGCCACGAGCCGAGGTAGCCGACGAAGATCTGCATGCCGGTGATCTTGCCCTGGCCCTTGATCAGGATCGGGATGTACAGCGACAGCGCGAAGATGATGGTGAGGAACGCGAGCGCGGCGAGGAACTTGCCGGCGACGATCGAGGTCTCGCGCACCGGCGACGTGCTGAGCAGGACCATCGAGCCGCTCTGGCGGTCCTCGGAGATCACGCGGAACGACAGGATCAGCGACACCACCATGCCGGTGCCGCCGGCCGAGAAGAAGAACTGCGTCAGCTTCTCGCTGGCGAGCGCGGTCTTGGAGCCGAGGCCGGTGTAGAGCAGGCCGATCGCGAACAGCGCGCCGGCCGCGACGACCCAGCCGACTGGCGAGCGCGTGTAGGCCGCGAGCTCGCGGCGAAAGATCGTGTAGGTCGCGCGCATCGCTACTCCTTGTCCTTGGCGGCGGCGGGCTTGGTCGCCCCGGGCAGATCGACCATGCGGAGGAACGTGTTCTCGAGCTCGACCCGCGCCGCCTCGAGCCGCAACAGGTCGAGGCCGGCGTGGACGATCGCGCGGCTGATCTCGGCGCGCTGGTCGCGGCTCGACGCGATCGACAGCTGCCAGCCGTCGCCGCGCTCGGTCGGCGCGGTGATCGAGGTCGTGCCCGCGATGGCGGCGAGCGCGTCGGTGATGACCTTGGCGGTGTCGGTGCCGCGCTTGTCGTCCGGAACCCGGACACTGAGCGCGACCGAGAACATCGACTCCTGCTGCGCCGCGAGCTCGGCCTCGGTGCCGGCGCCGAGGATCTGGCCGGCGCCGAGCACCAGCAGCCGATCGCAGGTCTGGCTGACCTCGGACAGGACGTGCGAGGACAGGAGCACGGTGTGCTTGTCCTTCAGGCCGTGGATGAGCTTGCGCATCTCGACGATCTGGCGCGGATCGAGGCCGCGGGTCGGCTCGTCGAGGATGACCAGGGCCGGGCGGTGGACGATCGCCTGGGCGACGCCGACGCGCTGGCGGTAGCCGTGCGACAAGGTGCCGATCGGATCGTCGGCGACCAGCGTGAGGTCGGTGACCGCGAGGGCGTCGCCGACGCGGGTGGTGCGGTCGCTGGCGGGGACACCGCGCAGATCGGCGGCGAAGCCGAGGTAGCTCGCCACCGTCATGTCGAGGTAGAGCGGCGGGCTCTCGGGGAGGAACCCGATGCGGCGCCGGACCTCGTGGGGGTTCGACAAGGCGTCGATGCCGCCCACCGAGACCGTGCCCGCGGTGGGTCGGAGATCGCAGGCCAGGACGCGGAGCGCCGTGGTCTTGCCCGCGCCGTTGAGGCCGAGGAAGCCGACGGTCTCGCCCTTGTCGATCTCGAAGGAGACCGGGCCGAGCGCGCGTCTGCCGCCGTAGTACTTGGTCAGGTTTCGGACTTCGATCATCGCGTACCTCTCGAAACGAAAGCACTTTTCGCAGTGGGCCGGACTGGTGTCAAGGGCGGGAGCGACTCGCGCCCATACCGACGCGATCGAGCCGCTATTCCCGATCTCGCACCTGAACATCCGTTCCCTTCCCGGCGCCTTCGGCATATCGTCGCCGCGTGCCGCGCCCGGTCTCCAACCCGCCCAACCCGTGGGCGTCGAGCCACGTCGAGTGGCTCGAGGAGCCACCCGCGGCGACCCTCGAGGTGTTCGAGGAGGACGCGAAGTCGATCGTCACCGACAACGACAGCCCCGACATCGCGTTTCGCCACAGCGTCAATCCGTACCGCGGCTGCTTCCACGCCTGCGCCTATTGTTATGCGCGGCCGACCCACCAGTACCTCGGCTTCGGCGCCGGCACCGACTTCGATCGCAAGATCGTCGTGAAGCGCAACGCGCCCGAGCTGCTGCGCGCGCGGTTCGAGCAGCGATCGTGGCAGGGCGCGCTGATCGCGTTCTCGGGCGACACCGACTGCTACCAGCCGCTCGAGGTCAACTACGAGCTGACGCGGCGCTGCCTCGAGCTGTGCGCCGACTACCGCAACCCGGTCGGCGTGATCACCAAGTCGTCGGTGATCCGCCGCGACGTCGCGCTGCACGGGCGGCTGGCCGCGACCACCGCCAGCTCGGTGACGCTCAGCATCCCGTTCGCGCGCGACGACCTGGCGCGCCTGATCGAGCCGTACGCGGCGCCGCCGTCGCGCCGCTTCGAGACGCTGCGGATGCTGTCCGACGCCGGGGTCCGGACCGGCATCGCGATCGCGCCGGTCATCCCCGGCCTCAACGACGCCGACATCCCCGAGCTGCTCGAGCGGGCCCACGCCGCGGGCGCGACCCACGCGTTCATGGTGATGCTGCGACTGCCGCGCGAGGTGCTGCCGGTGTTCCGCGAGCGCATCACCGAGGCGCTGCCGCCCGAGCGGGTGCGCCGCATCGAGCACGCGGTGCAGGAGCTGCGCGGCGGCAAGATGAACGAGAGCAGCTTCGGCGCGCGCTTCCGCGGCGACGGGCCGCGCTGGCAGATGATCGAGGCGGTGTTCGAGCTGCACCGCCGCCGCCTCGGCTTCAACGTCGAGCACGGCATGACCGACTCGATGCGCGATCCGACCGTGACGTTCCAGCGCCCGACTGCCCAGCTCGGCCTGTTCTGATCGCTACAATCGACGCATGCAAGACTGGCAGCGTCGACTGAACGAGATCGGGGCGATCGCGGATCCCGACGCGCGCCTGGCGGCGTACGCCGAGCTGGTCGCAGCGGTCCCGCGCGCCGCGCCCGCGTGGAGCAACTACGCGATCGATCTCGCGGCCGCGGGTCGCTGGATCGACGCCCGCCGCGCGGTGCTGCGCGCGTTCGCCGAGGATCCGACGCTGCGGCGCAGCGGCGCGCCGACCGCGCAGGCGCTGGCGCGGCTCGGCGACTGCGACCTCGTCGCCGAGCTGGTCGCGACGCCCGCCCACGTCGTCTATCACGCGGTCCGCACCGCCGATCATCGGCCGGTGCTGATCCGGACGCTGCCGGATCGCACGCTGATCGCCGCCGCCGAGCAGTACGGCCATCACGAGGTCCTGACCCGGGTCCGCCGCGTCGCCCACGTGGTGCGCGCGCTCGGCACCGCCGAGGCGCCGCCCGGGACGATCCATCAGCTGCTCGAGCACGTCCGCGGCCAGATCGTGTCGGTGCTGGTGCCGACGATCGCGGGCGATCCGCGGCGCGGCGCGGAGATCGTCGCCGACACTGCGCGCGCGCTCGAGGCCGCTCGCCGCGATGGCGTCGTCGGCTTCGAGCTGCGGCCCGAGTTCCTGATGCGCGCCGACGATCGCGGCGACGGCATCGTCAGCCTGGGACCGCTGACCGCGGAGGGCGATCGCAGCTGGGCCGCGCCCGAGGAGCTGGACGGCGACGACGGCGGCGATCCGGCGCGGGTCTATCGGCTCGGCTTGCTGTTCTATCTCACCAGCGGCGCGGCGTTGCCGCTCGCCGATCTGCGCGGCGCCCGCGCGCTGACGCGGCCGCCGTCGTGGGCGTCGACGCCGTCGGCCTACGAGGCGGTGCGGACCGCGACCGCGGCGGCGCCCGATCAGCGCCCCAGTCTCGCCGAGCTCACCGAGCTGCTCGCGGCGATCGCGGGCGATCGCGCCGCCGCGCCCGAGGTCGGCGGCCGCCGCATCGGCGGGCTGCGGCTGGTGCGCGCGATCGGCGAGGGCCGCACCGCCGTGGTGTGGGAGGCCGAGGACGACGACGGCAACCGCCGCGCGGTGAAGATCCTGCATCGCCACGCCGCCGCCGATGGCGAGACCCGGCTGCGGTTCGTCAACGAGGCCAAGCTGGCCGGCGGGCCCGCTCACCCGGGCGTGATCCAGATCTTCGGCGACGGCACGACCGCCGACGGCGAGCACTACCTGGTGATGGAGCTGGCCGCGGGCTCGCTGGCCGAGCGGCTGCGGGCCGAGCCGCTGTCGGTGGCGTCGACGGTCGCGGTCGGCATCGAGATCGCCGAGTCGATGGCGAGCGTCCACGGCCTGCGCCCCGACAAGCTGACGATCGTCCACCGCGATCTCAAGCCGTCGAACCTGCTCATGACCGATCGCGACGCCGATCCGCCGCGGATCAAGATCTGCGACTTCGGCGTCGCCAAGCTCCAGGGCGAGCCGGTCGACGTCGAGATCCCGCTGACGCGACAGGGCAGCCTGCTCGGCACGCCGCAGTACATGGCGCCCGAGCAGTGGATGATGGTCGACGATCTCGACGGGCGCGCCGACGTCTACGCGCTCGGCGTCGTGCTGTTCGAGTGCCTGACCGGCGAGCGACCGTTCCGCGGCAAGAACGACTACGAGCTGCAACAGGAGCACCTCCACGCCGCGGTGCCGCCGCTCGCCGAGCGCGGCGTGCCGCCCGCGCTGGCGACGATCGTCGTGCGGATGCTGCGCAAGGATCGCCGCGAGCGCTTCCAGTCGATGGCGGAGGTGGCGTCGGCCTTGCGGGCGTGGCGGGCGTCGCTCGACGCGCCGACGATCGGGCCGACCCCCGACGGTCCGTCGGATCGCGTCGCCGCCGCGCGCAACGCGGCGTTGCGATCGCAGCTGGTGCCGCTGCGCTGGCGCAACTGGTACTGGACGGCGAGCGGCGTCGGGGTGCTGGCGGTCGCGGCGATCGTCGTCGGCATCGTCACTCGCGACCCGGCGCCGTCGGGTCCGGCCGCGCCCCTGGAGCCGCGCGTGCTCCCGCACTTCGTCACCGAGCTGAGCAAGGACGCCGAAGGCCGCTACTTGCTCGGGACGCTGCCGTGCCGCGACACGCCGACGGACCTCGCGACCTTCGTCTTCGAGCCGGCGCGCGCGCAGCCCGAGATCTACTGTCCGCGCGCGACGTGCCTCCCCGACTGCATCACGGGCCAACCGGCGGCGACGGGCACCATGCCCCCGACCTGGAACCTCGCCGGCGTGCGCTGGTCGGTCGAGCTCGCGCCAGGACGCGACGCGGGGCTAGACCCGACCAAGGTGGAGATCATCCTCGGCGGAGCGATGGTGGGGATCACCTGGGCGGCGGCCCGCGAGCGCAACCCTGGCGCGGGGCGAGCCACGCCGCGCGTAGCCGATCGCGTGGTGTTCTCGTACCGCGACGCGCGCGGTGCCGAGCGCCGCTTCGCGGTGTCGCCGGCCGTCACCGGGAGCCACTCCACCAGCTTCGTGGCGTTCATGCCCGTGACGACGGGGGCCATCGTCTGGGTGATGAGCATGACCGCCTTGGAGGAGAACGACGGGACGATCGCCTGGCTCGGCCTGCCCGATCGCTAGCTGTCGCTAGCTGGCGCGGGCGGCCTTGCAGATCGCGACGAAGTCGGCGGCGTTGAGCGAGGCACCACCGACGAGGGCGCCGTCGATGTCGGGCTGGCGCATCAGCTCGGCGGCGTTGTCGGGCTTGACCGAGCCGCCGTACTGGAGGCGGGTGGCGTCGGCAGCCTTGGCGCCGAGGGCGGTGCGGAGCCAGCCGCGGATGAAGGCGTGGACCTCCTGGGCCTGGGCCGGCGTCGCGGTGCGGCCGGTGCCGATCGCCCACACCGGCTCGTAGGCGATGACCAGACGATCGCCGAGGTCGGCGGCGAGGCCGCGCACCGCGCCGTCGAGCTGGGTCTCGACCACGCGGGTGGTGCTGCCGTCGTCGCGCTGGGCCAGGGTCTCGCCGACGCAGGCGATGACGCCGAGCCCCGCGGCGAGCGCGGCGCGGACCTTCTTGCCGACGATCTCGTCGGTGTCGCCGAACAGCTGGCGGCGCTCGCTGTGGCCGACGATGGTCCAGGTGCAGCCGACGTCGCGCAGCATCGCGGGGCCGACGGCGCCGGTGAACGCGCCCTTGTCCTCGTAGAAGCAGTCCTGCGCCGCGACCGCGATCGCCGAGTCCTCGACGCGCTTGGCGACGGCGTGGAGCGCGGTGAACGGCGGCGCGACGCCGACCGCGACGCCCTTGGCGGCGGCGAGCTGGTTCTTCAGCTCGGTCACCAGGGCCTGGGCCTCGGCGATGGTCTTGTGCAGCTTCCAGTTGCCGACCACGAACGGGGTGCGCATGGCCGCGACTCTACCGCAGCGCGATCGTCGCCGCGGCCGGGCGCGGGCTCGACGCGCGGTTCCGGATCGGCTGGGCGCGGCTCCACCGCGATGCTACCCAACGACTTTCGCGGCGAACCGCAACCGTGACCGCAAACCGTAACGGTAACGGTAACGGTAACCGTGACCGTGACCGTGACCGTGACCGTGACCGTGACCGTGACCGTATCCGTGACCGTACCCGTGACCGTCTCCGTACCCGAAACCGACT
>JAYTAJ010000180.1:0-4732 GCA_043737575.1 Myxococcales bacterium
AGCTCGTTCTGCACCGTGATCGGATCGATCGGCGTCGCGGTCGCCTCGAGGTTGCGGATCGCCGCGAACACCGCCTGGTGCTTCGGGTTGTGGAAGTCCTCGACCTCGAGGGTGTCGAGCTGCGCGAGGATGTCGTTGCGGAAGAAGATCCCGCCGAGGACCGACGCCTCGGCGTCGTGGTTGTGGGGGAGGACCCGCCCGGCCATGGGCGGCGTGTATACCCCGCGGCGGCTCGCGGAGCGCCCCCGGCTCCCGTTAAGATACGCGCCGCATGGCGAACCCCGGTCCCGGCGCAGAGCTCGGTCCTTACCGTATCGAGGGCGTGATCGGTGCCGGATCGATGGGCGACGTGTTCCGCGCCATCGACGTCGGGCTGTCGCGCAAGGTCGCGATCAAGATCCTGTCGGAGAAGCACAAGGACTCGAACGAGCTGCGCGCGCGGTTCACGCGCGAGGGCCGCGCGGTCGCGGCGATCGCGCACCCCAACGTCGTGCAGGTGTTCGCGACCGGCAGCTACTTCGATCGGCCGTACATCGCGATGGAGCTGCTCGAGGGCACCGACCTGGCGTCGAACATCGACGACAACGGGCCGATGGCGGCGCTCGGCGCGGCGCGGGCGATCCTCGACGCGGCGCGCGGGCTCGACGCCGCGGCCAAGGCCGGGCTGATCCACCGCGACGTCAAGCCGTCGAACCTGGTGCTGCTCGACGACGGCCGGGTGAAGGTCACCGACTTCGGCCTCGCCAAGCCGGTCGATCCGGGCTCGGAGCCGGCGCTCACCGCGCTCGGCGTCGTGGTCGGCACGCCCGACTACATCGCGCCCGAGCAGGCGCGCGGCGAGACCATCGACGAGCGCGTCGATCTCTACGCGCTCGGCGGCACGCTGTACTTCCTGCTCACCGGGATGCCGCCGTTCCGGACCGGGACGCCGGCCGAGGACAAGTACCTGAAGGTGGTCGCCCGCCACCTGAAGAACCCGCCGCCCGACGCCCGCGAGCGCGCGCCCGGCACCGACGCCGAGCTGGCCGAGCTGGCGCGGTCGCTGATGGCGAAGAAGCCGGCCGAGCGGCCCAACTACGAGGCGGTGATCGCGCGCCTCGAGCAGATCGTGACGCGGCTGCGGAGCGGCGGGCCGGTGACGATCCCGCCCGCGGCGGCGAGCGCGCCGCGGTTCGAGAGCGGCACGCCGTTCGTGGGCGCTGGCGCGCCGCCGGCGTTCGTCGACGAGGGCGCCGCGACGATGGCGGCGATCGCCGCGGTCGGCGGTGGCGGGCTGCCGCGCTGGCTGTGGGCGGTGACCGCGGTCGCCGTCGCGGTGTTCACGATCGGCCTGGTCGTGTTCCTCACCCGCGGCGACGGCGACGCCCGCGGCGCCACCGCGGGCGCACCGACGGTCAGCGACGCTGGCACGCCGGCCGCGCCGATCGACGCGCCGCCCGCGCCGGTCTTGCCGACCGCGCCGCCCGACATGGTGCTGGTGCTGCGCGCCGACGGCACGCCGTGGCTGTTCGTCGACGCGCGGCCGGTCACCGCCGCCGCGTACTCGCTCGGCTTCCCGAAGCTGAAGAAGCCGAGCGCCGCCGCCGCGAGCCAGCCGGTCGTGAGCGCGCCGTACAACTTCGCCAAGGCCTACGCCCAGACCGTCGGCAAGCGCCTGGTCACCAGCGACGAGTGGGAGGCCGCGGTGTCGACGCCGGGCGTGATCGCGTCGCCGTCGATGTTCGAGTGGACCGCGCCCGCGGTCGGCAAGCAGGCCCCGGTCCGCGCGCCCGGCAAGCAAGCGCTGCGCGCGCAGAGCGGCCACAAGGACGTGACGTTCCGGCTCGGCCAGGACCTGGCGCCGTGATCGACGGGGTATAGTCGCGGACCCATGTCGTCCGACGTCGATCGGCTCGTCGATCTGATCACCAGCAAGGTCCGCGAGCGGCTCGGCGCGAACGGTGGTGCCAACCTCACCGTGCTCCAGCCGCGCGATCGCGGCGACTGCACCGACGACAGCGCGCCCGGCGAGGACTGCGCGAGCTGCGGCACCTGCGTCGTGCGACGGCCGTGGTCGGTGCGGGCGATGGAGGGCGCGGGCGCGATGCGGGTCGGCGCCGCGGCCGGGGTCGGCGCGGTGCCGGCCGATCTTGCGAAGCTGATCGATCACACGCTCCTGCGCCCCGACGCGACCCGCGACGACATCGTCGCGCTGTGCAAGGAGGCGAAGCAGTATCGCTTCGCGTCGGTGTGCGTGAACACGACCTGGGTCGGCGTCGCCAAGGCGCTGCTCGCCGGCACCGACGTGATGGTGTGCGCGGTGGTCGGCTTCCCGCTCGGCGCGATGACGCCGACCGCGAAGGCCTACGAGGCCCGCGACGCGGTCCGCCAGGGCGCGCGCGAGATCGACATGGTGGTGAACCTCGGCGCGCTCAAGTCGAAGGACTACGAGACCGTCTACGAGGACATCTGCCGGGTGGTGAAGGCGGCGGCGCCCGCGGCCGTGAAGGTCATCCTCGAGACGTCGACGCTCGAGCACGATCAGAAGGTCATCGGCTGCACGCTGGCGAAGCTGGCGGGCGCGGCGTTCGTCAAGACCTCGACCGGGTTCGGCAAGGGCGGCGCCACCGTCGAGGACGTCGCGCTGATGCGGGCGATCGTCGGCAACGATGTCGGGGTCAAGGCCTCGGGCGGCGTCCGCACCACCGAGGACGCGCTCAAGATGGCGGCGGCGGGCGCCAACCGCATCGGCGCGTCGGCGTCGATCGCGATCGTCTCTGGCAAGCCTGAGAGCGACGGCAAGAAAGGCTACTGATGCGTCTCCCGGTCGAGCTGATCCGCGCCAAGCGCGATGGCCTCGAGCTCGCCGATGACGAGCTGCGCGGCTTCATCGCCGGCGTCACGGACGACACCATCCCCGACTATCAGATCGCGGCGATGCTGATGGCGATCTACTGGCGCGGGCTGTCGGATCGCGAGCTCGCGACCTGGGCCGACGCGATGGTGCGGTCGGGTGACGTGCTCGATCTCGGCGCGATCGCGCGGCCCAAGATCGACAAGCACTCGACCGGCGGCGTCGGCGACAAGATCTCGATCCCGCTGGCGCCCGCGGTCGCGGCGTGCGGCGTCGCGGTGCCGATGGTGTCGGGCCGCGGCCTCGGCCACACCGGCGGCACCCTCGACAAGCTCGAGTCGATCCCCGGCTTCCGGATCGATCTGCCGGTCGAGCGCTTCGCGGCGCTGGTCGGCGAGGTCGGCGCGTGCCTGATCGGCCAGACCGCGCGCATCGCCCCCGCCGACAAGCGACTCTACGCGCTGCGCGACGTGACCGGCACGATCGAGTCGATCCCGCTGATCGCGTCGTCGATCATGTCGAAGAAGCTGGCCGAGGGCATCGACGGCCTGGTCCTCGACGTCAAGGTCGGCACCGGCGCGTTCATGAAGGACGTCGAGCGGGCCCGCGCGCTGTGCGTCGCGATGCGCGCGATCGCCGGCGGCGCTGGTAAGCGCGTGACCTGCGTCTTGACCGACATGAACGCGCCGATCGGCGCCGCGATCGGCAACGCGCTGGAGCTGGCGGAGTCGATCGACGTGATGCGCGGCGGCGGCCCGGCCGACACCCGCGAGCTGACCGTCGTCCTCGGCGGCGAGATGCTCTTGCTCGGCGGCGTCGAGACCGACGGCGCCAAGGCCCAGGCCCGGATCGCCCGCGCGCTCGACGACGGCAGCGCCCTCGAGGTGTTCCGCCGCATCGTCGCGGCCCAGGGCGGCAACCCCGAGGTCTGCGATCGCCCCGAGCAGATCTTGCCGCAGCCGCGCCGCACGGTGCCGATCGTCGCGCCGCGCCCGGGATCGATCGCGGCGATCGCCGCCGATCAGATCGGCATGGCGGCGCTGGTGCTCGGCGCCGGCCGCGGCACCAAGGACGACACCATCGATCCCGCGGTCGGCCTGGTGCTGGCGCGTCGGGTCGGCGATCGGGTCGCCGCGGGCGAGCTGCTCGCGACCGCGTGGTGCGACGACGACGACCGCCGCCTCGACGCCTGCCGCGCGCGGGTGCTGGCGGCGTACCAGCTGGTCGACGGCGACGTCGCGCCGCCCGCCGCCACCCGCGTGCTCGAGATCATCCGATGACCACCACGCAGGACGATCTCCACGATCGCGTCCACGCCGCCGCCGCGGTGGTGCGCGCCGCGATCGGCGACCGCGCGCCGCGGGTCGGCCTCATCCTCGGCTCCGGCCTCGGCAGCTTCGCCGATCGCCTCGCCGATCCGATCGCGATCGACTACGCGCAGCTGCCCGGCTTCCCGGTGTCGAAGGTCCACGGCCACGCCGGTCGTCTGGTCGTCGGCGAGCGCGGCGGCGCGATGTGCGTCGCGATGCAGGGCCGCGCTCACCTCTACGAGGGCCACCGCGCCGCCGAGATCGCGTTCCCGGCCCGGGTCCTGGTCGCGCTCGGCGCCCGGGTCGTGATCGTCACCAACGCCGCGGGCGGGCTCAACCCGAGCTGGGCCCCGGGCACGCTGATGCTGATCCGCGATCACATCGATCTGCTGCGCGATCATCCGCTGCGCGGCCCCAACGACGATCGCCTCGGCCCGCGCTTCCCCGACATGACGCGCGCGTATGCGCCCGAGCTGCGCGCGCTGGTGAGAGACGTCGCGGTCGCGCAGCGCATCGCCCTCGAGGAGGGCGTCTACGTCGCGATGCCGGGCCCGACCTACGAGACCCCGGCCGAGGTGAAGATGCTGCA
>JAYTAJ010000181.1:0-2023 GCA_043737575.1 Myxococcales bacterium
TCCTCGATCGCGGCGCGCAGGCCGTCGTGGCGCAGCCAGTGCGCCGAGTAGGTCGCGGTCGGCGCGAAGCCGCGCACCAGCTTGTGCTCGCCCTGGGCGCCCGCCTCGAACCGCGGCACGCCGCGCGTGATGCAGCGCTCGATGCCCGCGTAGTACGCGGTCTCGAAGTGCAGGCAGTCGATCGCGACGTCGGAGCCCCAGTAGCGGCCGTACAACCCGCCCGCGGTCTCGAAGAACAGCGCGCCCGCCGCGGGCTTGCCGCCGACCGAGACCTCGGCGAGCCAGGTCTCGTCGGGCAGCTCGGCGGCGATCTGGTGGAAGAAGCCGGGCCGCAGGTAGTCGTGGCCGCCGTGCTGATCGGTGGTCGAGCGATACCAGCGATCGAGCGCGTCGAGCTGCGCGGTCGTCAGCTCGGCGCCGCCGATCCAGCGCACGCCGTCGATCGCGGCGGCGACCTTGGCGCGCTCCTTCCGGATCTGCTTGCGCTTGCGCGACGCCAGCGCGGCGAGGAAGTCGTCGAAGCTGGCGTAGCCCTGGGTCTGCCAGTGGAACTGGAAGCTCGCGCGGGCCGCGAAGCCGTGCTCGGCGAGGCGGCGCTGCTCGTCCTCAGTGCAGAACAGCCAGTGGATCGACGAGCAGCCGAGCTGGTCGGCCAGCGCCCGCACCGCGGCGGCGAGCACGGCGGTGATCGCGTCGGCGTCGACGCCGGGCGCGAGCAGGATGCGGTGGCCGGTCGCGGGCGTCATCGGCGCGGCGATGACCAGCTTCGGGTAGTACTCGAGCCCGGCGCGCTCGGCGGCGCTGGCCCATGACCAGTCGAAGATGTACTCGCCGTAGGAGTGGTGCTTCACGAACGCCGCGACCGCGCCGACCACGGCGGCGTCGCGCTCGGCGATCAGGTAGACCGGCTCCCAGCCCGAGCGACGGCCCGCGGCGCGGCCGCCGATCGAGCCCGATCGCTCGAGGGCGGTGAGGAAGCCGTGGCGCAAGAACGGCGACGCGCCGTGCGCGAGCCCGTCCCAGGCTGCCCGATCGACCTGATCGATCGACGTCGCGATCCGCACGCTCACCTGCGCGCTAGCCATGGTAGGAATCGCCAACATTCCGCACCGGAGAAGCGTCCATGGACCTCGCCCCAGAGCTACGCCAGAAGATCGAGTCACTCGTCAAATCGGATCCGGTCGTGTTGTTCATGAAGGGGAGCCGCAGCTTTCCGCAGTGCGGGTTCTCCGCGGCGATCGTGCAGATCCTCGACACCATGATCCCCAACTACCTGACCGTCAACGTCCTGGCGGACGCGCAGATCCGCGACGGCGTGAAGGCGTTCTCCGACTGGCCGACGATCCCCCAGCTGTACATCCGCGGCGAGTTCGTCGGCGGCTCCGACATCGTGCGCCAGCTCCACGCGTCCGGTGAGCTGCAGACCAAGCTCGGCGATCTCGCCGCGCCACCGGTCGTGCCATCGGTGACGATCACGCCGCGCGCCGCCGAGATCTTGAAGGGCTCGCTCGCTGACGCCAACCCCGGCGACGTCATCCACCTGACCGTCGACGGTCGCTTCGAGCACGGCCTCGACATCGGGCCGCGCGAGGCCGGGGCGTTCACCGTCGACAGCAACGGCATCACCGTGCAGGTCGACACCGCCAGCTCGCGGCGCGCGACCGGCGTCGTGGTCGACTATGTCGACGGCCCCAGCGGCGCCGGCTTCAAGATCGACAACCCCAACCGCCCCGCGGCGGTGAAGGCGATCGGCCCGAAGGAGCTGAAGGCGCTCCTCGACAGCGGCACCGTCAAGGAGCTGTTCGACGTGCGGACGCCCGCCGAGCGCGCGACCGCGAGCATCGCGGCGGCGCGGCACCTCGACGACGCCGCCATCGGCTACCTCGACGGCCTCGACAAGTCGACGCCGATCGCCTTCCACTGCCACCACGGCGGGCGCAGCCAGAACGCCGCCGAGCACTACCTGCAGCAGGGCTTCAAGACCGTCTACAACCTCGCCGGCGGCATCGAGGCGTGGTCGACC
>JAYTAJ010000182.1:0-2022 GCA_043737575.1 Myxococcales bacterium
GCTGAAGGCGAGGTCGCCGAAGCGCGACTCGATGCGCACCGAGGCCCGTGACCGCCGCGCGCCGTACTGCGCCTCGACCCAGCGATCGGCGGGGCGATCGGTCGCCGACGGCACGCCGTCGGGCATCGTCAAGCGGCCGCCCGCGCGGGCTCGCACCGACGCGCCGACCGCGCCGCGCAGCTTGACGTCGACGTTGCCGCGCAGGCTGGTGATCGACATCGAGCCGCCGGCCTGGGGCTCGGCGTCGAGGCGGATGTCGCCGCTGATCGTCGACATCCGGACCTGGCGTGAGGTCACGCGCTGGCCGTCGATGTCGCCGCCGTAGACCTGGGCGGTGAGCGCGGCGCCGCGCACGGTGTCGAGCGCGACGTCGGCGTCGAGGGCGTGGCTGTCGAGGGTGCCGAACACCTCCTCGAAGCGCTGGCTGCCGTCGAGCGAGCGGGCCTGGACCAGCCCGGCGACGTTGCGGACGAAGATCTGGCCGGCGCCCGCGTCGAGATCGGCGCCCGCGTCGGTGTTGCGGACCTCGAGGCGGCCGCTGCCGACCCGGCCCTCGATGCGGGCGTTGCGCGGCACCCGGATCGTGAGATCGATGCGCACGGTGTGGAGCGCGGCGGCGGCGCCCTCGGTCGCGGCGCCGAGCATCGTCGACAGCCGCACCGTGCCGTCGGGATCGGGCACCAGCGTCACGCGCAGCCGCCCGAGCGTCGCGGTGTCGGGCGCGTGCTTCACCGCGACGATCGACACGGTGTCGCCGTCGTGGCCCTCGATCCGCAGGTCGCCGATGAGGTTGTCGACCACGACCGCGCCGATCGGCACGCGGCTCGGCCCGATCACCAGCTCGGCGCGCTCGACGACCTCGCCGTCGCCATCGCCCTCGGTGCCGTCGTCGGCGCGGGCGGCCCGCGATCCCGAGATCGAGACGCCTGCGAGCAGCAGCACCGCCGCGACCAGCGTCGTCTTCACGGCGCACCGCCCATCGCGATGCGCTCGCCGAGCACGACGCTCTCAAGGTACGCGGTCAGCGCGTGCCACGCGCGGTCGCGATCGCGGCCCGGCGTCGCGGCGAGCACCGCCTGCTCGCGGCGCGCGACCTCGAGGGAGAACTGCTGGGCCTGGGCCGCCGACGCGTGGGCGATCTCGGCCCGGGCCAGGGTCAGCAGATCGGCCGCGGCGGCGCGAAACTTGTCCTCGACGCGGCGGGCCTCGTCGGCCAGCTCGGCGGTGGCGTCGCGCAGCGGTACCTGGGCGCGCGGCGCGGACGCGGGCAGCGACGGCACCGCGAGGTGCAGCGCCTCGGTCGCCTCGGGCGCGCGCCGCATCTGGACGACGACGATCGCGATCGCGCACGCCGACGCGGTCAGCCCGACCGGCACCAGCGTCGGCCGCAGCCGCGCCCACAGCCCGGTCCACAGCCGCGTCGCGGGGGCGCGCCGCGAGTCGGCGATCTCGGCCTCGCCGAGGCGCGCGCTGATCTGGCTCCACATCGCGGCCGGCGGCTCCGGTCGATCGAGCGCGGCGAGCCCATCGCGGATCTGCGCGTGCTGCTCGGCGAGGGCCCGGCACGCCGCGCAGGTCCGCAGGTGGCCGCGGCACGCGCTCGCGGCGGCGTCCTCGAGATCGCCGTCGAGGTACGCGGTCACGCGCGCCGTGAGCTCGCGACAGGTCATGCCGATCCTTCCTCGGGCGGCGCCGCGCCCGGCAGGCGCTCGGCCGCGAGAGCGGGGCCGAGCAGGTCGCGCATCTTGGCGCGGGCCTTGTGCAGCTGCGACTTCGACGTGCCGATGCGGCAGTCGAGGATCGCCGCGCACTCCTCGTGGGACAGGCCCTCGATGTCGTGGAGCACCAGGATCGCGCGGTAGCCCGCGGGCAGGAGCGCCATCGCCGCCTCGACCCGGCGCGACAGCCGCGGATCGCGCTGGACCGCCGCCGGGGCCGCGACGCTCTCGAGATCGTCGTCGCCGACCTCGTGGCGACGCCGCTGCTTGGCGACGTGGGTCAGCGCGCAGTTCACCGCGAGCC
>JAYTAJ010000183.1:0-4726 GCA_043737575.1 Myxococcales bacterium
CGACTGCGCCGCCGAGTGCGGCGACACCCAGGCGTGCTTCGGCGGCGCCTGCCGCGACGCGCTGGCCTTGCCGACCGCGAGCGATCTGCCGACCGGCACCGGGCTGTTCGCGAACCTGGTGACGCTCGCCGACGGCCGCCTCGCGATCGTCCACTACGATCGGGTGCGCACCGCGCTGGTGCTGCTGGTCGAGGGCGGGGTTGGCTCGTCGACGTTCACCGAGACCGTGCTCGACGACGCCGGCGACCGCGGCCTGTGGGCGAGCGCGATGGTCGGGACCGACGGCGTGCTCCACGTCGCGTACCAGGACGCGCTGGCGGACACCGTGCGCTACCTGACCTGGAGCGGCACCGCGAGCCCGATCGAGCTGGTCGACGACGGGACGCGCGCGGGCGATCGCACGCATCCGGTCGGCGCGGGCACGACGGTGTACCTCGGCCCGAGCGGCGTCGCGATCGCGTACCAGGATGGCGCGACCGCGGATCTGATCGTCGCCCGCAAGAGCGGCGCGACCTGGACCACGGCGGCGCACAAGTCGAGCCGGCTCCTCGACGGCTTCCACGTCGCGGCGGGCGGCGGGACGATCGCGTGGGACCAGCTCGATCCGATGCTGATGCCGTCGACCAAGCTCGTGGTCGAGCGCGCGCCGTAGCGACTCAGATCGCGAGCAGCACGATCAGCACCGCGATCGCCGCGGCCGCCACCAGCGCCGCGACCGCGATCGGCCAGCGCGGCGGCACCAGGGCGATCGGCTGCTCGGCCGAGGTCCGGGTCGCGGCGCCGGCGAGCGCGGCGACCGGATCGCGGAAGCGGATCGTGGTCTTGCCGAGCCCGATCCGCGCGCCGTCGTGGAGCCGCAGGCCGGGCGCCGCGGTCGGCGCCAGGGCGTCGTCGAGCCGGGTGCCGTTCTTCGAGCCGAGATCGACCAGCCACACGCCGTCGTCGCGGTGATCGACCGCGGCGTGGGCCCGCGACAGATCGGGATCGAGGACGATCCAGCCCGCGACGTCGCCGCGGCCGATCACGATCCGCGAGCCCGGCCCGGGCAGCCGCAGCCGCTGGCCCGCCGCGGGTCCCTCCTCCACCACCAGTTCCGGGCTCGGCGCGACCGGGGCCCCGAGCAGATCGCGCATCAAGCGGCGCGCCAGTGAGTCCGTCATGCGCGCCAGTATCGTCCACCCGTGATCGGAGTTGCGGGTACCATCGGAGGATGCGTCGATGCGCGATGGTGTTGTGGCTGATCGCCCTCGCGGCGGACAGCGCGTGCGCCGCCGTGGTGTCGGGCGTGGTCTACGTCGATCGCAACGGCGATCGGGTGCGGCAGGCCAGCGAGCCCGGGGTCGCGGGCGCGGTGGTCGCCTACGAGCGCGGCCGGTTCACGACCACCGACGTCGACGGCGCCTACCACCTCGACGTGCCGTCGGTGACCGGGTTCCTGTGGGTCCGCGTCCCCGACGGCTTCCGGCCCGGGCCGATCTGGCGCCCGGCCAACGGCCCCGATCTCGATCTGCCGCTGGTGCCGCTCACCGCCGACGAGGTCGCCGCGCCGCTGACCTTCGTCGTCGCCGCCGACTCCCACACCGATCGCCTCGATCCCGCCGACCCGTGGGACGGCGGCGATCTCGCCGACGCGATCGATCAGGCGCTCGCGCTCGGCACGCCGCCGCGGTTCTTCACGATCGTCGGCGACATCACCCAGGCCAACCGCGCCGAGGAGTTCGATCGCGTCGACGCCGCGCTCGCGGGCGTGACGGTGCCGTGGGTGCCGGTGCCCGGCAACCACGACTGGTACGACGGCGGCGTCGCGTACCGCGGCCGCTGGGGCCCCGACAACTACAGCTTCGACATCGGCGACCTCCACGTCGTCGTCTGGGACACCAACCTGTCGGAGGCCGATCAGGTCGCGTTCTTCACCGCCGAGCTGGCGCTGGTCGATCCCGGCATGACCGTGGTCGCGCTCGGCCACGGCTCGCCGCGCGACGAGGTCGCGGGTCCGCTCGAGGCGCTCGGCGTCGACTACCTGTTCACCGGCCACTGGCACGCCAACCGCCGCGTCGAGCGCACCGGCATGGTCGAGTGGGGCACGCAGACGTTCGTGATGGGCGGCATCGATCAGTCGCCGTCGGGCTACCGCGTCGTCACGTTCGATCCCGCCGACGTCGCGGCCGAGCCGACGATCATCCACCGCGAGCGGCTGGTCGAGCCGCACCTCGGCCTGGTGTCGCCGCACGCGGGGAGCTGCGCGTCGCCGGCCGGCTTCGAGCTGCTGGTCGCCGCGGCCCTCGACGCCAGCCCGCCCGAGGTCACCGCGATCCTCGACTGCGGCGCGACCCGCATCCCGCTGGCGTCGGTCGGCGGCTGGACCCACCGCGCGATGGTCGGCCCGCTCGCGCCCGGTCAGCACCAGCTGACGCTGCAGGCGTCGACGCCGAGCGGCCGCGCGATCGAGCAGCAGGTCGCGTTCACCGTGTGCGATCCCGCGGCGCCGCCGATCGCCGGATCGTGGCCGCAGATCGGCGGCGGGCCCGCGCACACCGGACGCCAGGACGCGCCGATCGCGCCGCCGCTGCAGAGCTTGTGGACCCGCGCGGTCGGCGGATCGATCGCGCTCGGCTCGCCGGTCGTCGCCGACGGCGTGGTCGTGGTCAGCGTCGCCGATCGCGCGGGCGGCAACCGCGGCGGCCTGGTCGCGCTCGAGCTGGCGACCGGCGTCGAGCGGTGGCGCTACACCACGCCGTACCCGACGTCGAACGCGCCCGCGATCGAGAGTGGCATCGTCGTCGTCGGGCTCGGCAACGGCGAGCTCCACGCGGTCGACCTCGCCGATGGCGCGCCGCGCTGGATCTTCGACGCCGCCGACGGCCTGCCGATGCTCGAGTCGTCGCTGTGGGCGGCGCCCACGATCGCCGACGGCGTGGTCTACGTCGCGCTGCAGGGCGCGTTCACCGCGATCGATCTGGCGACCGGCGACGAGGTCTGGCGTCACGATCGCACCAACAACTATCCGTGGCTCGGCTCGCTCGCCGCGGTCGCGATCGCCGACGGCACCGCGCTCGCCGCGTTCAACCGCGACGACGGCCTGGTCGGCGCCAGCGCGGCGACCGGCAGCCAGACCTGGGCCAACACCAGCGGCGCGACCGTCGCGATCAACGCGACGCCGATCGTCGACAACGGCGTCGTCTATCTGGCCAACGCCCGCGGCGAGGTCTCGGCCGCCGAGCTCGCGACCGGCCGCATGATCTGGACCCGCGCGACCGCGACCGGCGGCTTCGACTGGGGCTACACCATCACCGCGGCGCCGGCCCTCGCAGGCGGGCGGCTGTTCGTGCCGAGCCAGTGGGACGATCTGATCGCGCTCGACGCCGACACCGGCGCCGAGCTGTGGCGCTACACCACGACCGGCGGCCCGCTCAACTTCGCGCACTACCGCTCGACCCAGGCCGGCTTCGCGGCGAGCCCGGTCGTGACCGGCGATCTGGTGTGGATCGGCCGGCCCGACGGCAAGCTGGTCGCGCTCGACGTCGCCGACGGCGCCGAGCGGTTCTCGACCCAGCTCGGCGCGCCGATCGTCAGCGCCCCGGCGCCCGCGGGCGGCTACCTGGTGGTCGCGACCTACGACGGCAGCGTCCACGCCCTCGGCGCCGGCCCGGTGATGACGGTCGCGACACCGACGCGATGCGATGCCGAGCCCCCCGATCCCGCCGACGATGGCGGCTGCTGCTCGACCGGACGCCGCGATGGCCCGGCCAGCGCCGCGCTCGCGGTCGCGGTGATCGCGCTGCTGGTGCGGCGCCGCCGCGGCGCGTTCACGGCGCGGTGAAGCGGATCTCGCCGACCGCGACGCCGACCGGCACCTTCGGCATCGACATGCCGACGATCGGGTTGGGCGCGTCGAGCGCGGCCTCGATCGACAGCAGGTTGTCGCCGACGTCGCCCGCGATCGTCCACGCCACCGTGCCCTGCTGATCGGTGAGCGTCGCGCGCGCGACGACGTCGCCGTTCCATCGCACCACGATCGCCTTGCTGACGACGCCCGGCGCGAGGTTCGGCCGCACCCACAGGGTCAAGGTCTGGCGATCGGGGATCAGGTTCGGCACCAGCACCTCGGCGCGCCGCGCCGTGGTCCAGCGGATCGCGCGGCCCGGTCCGCCCTCGGTGGGCCCGAGCCCGCCGACGATGAACGGCTGCATCTTGGCGCCGCCGAGGTTCCACAGCGCCGACTCGCCGCGCAGGGTCGCGCGGGTGTAGTCCATCGGCGGCAGCCACGGGTACTCGCCATGGGTGCGATCCCAGCGATCGATCGGCACGCCGTAGCGGACCGCGAACACCGCGCTCGCCGGCAGCGCGAAGGGATTGCCGACGACGTTGTAGATCGGCTGCGCGATCGTCGACAGCGGCGACGGCACCCGGCGGCAGCACGCCGCGCCGACCGAGGCCTGGGCCGGCTTGCCGCCGCGCAGCGGCCACACCTGCTGCAGGTTCCACACGACGAACCAGCCGAGGACCGGCACCGCGATCGCGTGGCCGATCCACGCGCGGCGCTTCAGCCGCGCGAGCAGCACGCCGCCCTGGTGCAGCCAGGTCGCGAGCCCGACCACCAGCGGCATCGTCATCGAGCACAGGCGGCGCTGACCGAAGCTGGCCTGGGCCCACCAGTCGAGGATCGTGGCGTTGAGGTAGACCTGCATCGCGACCGCGGCGAGCAGGCCGAGCGCGATCAGCCGCG
>JAYTAJ010000184.1:0-10922 GCA_043737575.1 Myxococcales bacterium
GTGGTCGCGCCCAGTCCCCAGCGTAGTCCTGACATTGCCGCACTGAACGTGCTGGTCGTCGACGACGATCCGGATGTCTGCGAGTACCTGCACGACTTCCTGACGTCGGAGGGCTACACGGTGACGGTCGAGCAGGACCCGACCCGGGCGCTCGCGACGTTGCGCGCCGACGAGTACCACCTCGCGGTGCTCGACCTGATGATGCCGAAGCTGTCGGGCATCGACCTGCTCGCGCAGATCCGCGAGGTCGACGACGACATCGCGATCATCATCCTGACCGGCTATCCGAGCCTGGAGACCGCGACGTCGTCGATCGAGCGCGACGTGTCGGCGTACATCCGCAAGCCGTTCACGGTCGACGACTTCCGCGAGGCGATCACCCGCATCGCCAAGAAGAAGGGCCTCATCCTCCGCCGCGAGGACGAGCTGCACGCGACGATCGGCCGATCGATCCGCGAGCTGCGCAAGGCCCGCGGCCTGACCTTGAAGCAGATGTCGCGGCGCACCAAGCTGTCGGTGTCGCTGCTCTCCCAGATCGAGCGCGCCGAGTCGAGCGCCAGCGTGTCGTCGCTGTGGAAGGTCGCGACCGCCCTCGACGTCCGCCTCACGGAACTGTTCGGAACGTTCTGAGTTGATCTCTGCACCCGGTGCGTAGCGCGGTGGATCCGGCGCGCGCTCGAACGGGGTCGCCGTTGTGCGGGGCGCTCCGGGTGCGGGCGCTGCGGTGGTCACCGTGGTGCGGGACGCTGCGGTGGGTCGCAGCGGTGCGGGCGCTCCGGTGTAGGATCGCCGCGTGGTGTACGCCGCGCTGCGCTGGTTCCTGGGGGTGGCGATGCGCGTGTTCTTCCGCCAGGTCGAGGTGGTCGGGCTCGAGCACGTGCCGACCCGCGGGCCGGTGATCTTCGCCGGCAATCATCCCAACTCGCTGATCGATCCGATCTTGATCATCACGACCTGCGGGCGACCGGTGCGGTTCGCCGCGAAGGACACGCTGTTCTCGACGCGGATCATGCGCGCGCTGCTCGGGGCGCTGGGCGCGGTGCCGCTGCGGCGCAAGGACGACCACGCGGGCGGCAAGCTCGACAACGACGCCGCGTTCACCGCGATGTTCGAGGCGCTCGGCGCCGGCGACGCGATCGGCATCTTCCCCGAGGGCCTGTCTCACGACGCCTCGCAGCTGTCGCGACTGAAGACCGGCGCGGCGCGGCTCGCGCTCGGCGCGGCGAAGCGCGGCGCCCCGGTCGTGGTCGTGCCGTGCGGCCTGACGTTCATCCACCCCAAGCGGTTCCGCAGCCGCGTGCTCGTGCAGTACGGGCCGCCGATCGCGATCGAGGACGAGGTCGCCGCCGCCGAGCCCGCCGACGGCGATCCGGCGCGGCCGCTGACCGTGCGCATCGAGGCGGCGATGCGCGCGCTCACGATCAACGCCAGCGACTGGGACACGGTGCGTGCCCTCGACACCGTGCGCCGCCTCTACCAGCCCGCCGACATCGCCCTCGACGATCGGGTCGAGCTGGCGCGACGCTTCAACCTCCACTACCCGGCGGTGCGCGACGAGCCGCGCATCCGCACGCTGATCGAGCGGACCAAGACGTACCAGGCCCGCCTCGACGAGCTCGGGGTGTCCGATCGCGAGCTGTCGCGCGGCGTCAGCACCGGCGCCGCGGCGTGGCGGGTGACGCGCACGCTCGCGCTCTTGCTCGGCTGGTTGCCGATCATGCTGCCCGCGGCCCCGCTCCACCTGCCCGCGGTGGCGCTGGCGCGGATCGCGGGCAAGCGCCTGACGCCGCGCAAGGACGTCATCGCGACGACGAAGGTGCTGGCCGGGATCCTGATCGTGCTGGCGTTCTACGCCGCGGCGACGATCGCGGTCGGCTTCGTCTACGGGCCGTGGTGGGCGATCGCGGTCGCCGGGTTCCTGCCGATCTCGGGCTACGCGACGGTGCGCGTGCTCGATCGCCTGGCGCACCTGCGGCGCGGGCTCGGCGCGCTGTGGCGGGCGCTGACGGTGCGTCGCCAGGCCGCTGCGCTCGGCCGCGAGCGCGCCGCCCTCGCCGACGAGATCGGCGCGGTCGTCGACGCCTATCGGCCGCGCGATCTGGTGCCGCTGTTTCCTCGCGAGGCGACGTGACCGTGGTCTTGCTCCACGGCCTGGCGCGGTCCGACGCGTCGATGGCCGACATGGCCCGCGCCCTCGAGGCCGCCGGCTTCGACGTCGCGTCGATCGACTATCCGTCGCGCGACGGATCGATCGGCGCGCTGACGAGCTACGTCACCGATCAGATCGTCGAGCGCCACCCCGATCGCGAGCTGCACGCGGTCACGCACTCGCTCGGCGGCATCATCTTCCGTCACCTCCATCACCCGCGGCTGCGCTGGCAGCGCGCGGTGATGATCGCGCCGCCCAACCAGGGCAGCCAGACCGCCGCGACCTACGCCGATCGCGCCGCGTTCGGCTGGTTCTACGGCCCCGCGGGCCGCGAGCTCGCGGGCAGCGCCGCCGCGTGGCCACCGCCGCCGGCCCGGTTCGCGGTGATCGCCGGGACCCGGCGCCGCGCGCTGATCAACCCGACCAGCTGGGTCAGCGGCCGGGTGTTCGCCGCCGATCAAGACCACGACGGCACGGTCGCCGTCGACGAGACCCGGCTCGATGGGATGTCCGGGTTCCGGACGGTCGACGCCACCCACACCACGATCATGAACGACCCGACGGTGCAGGCGCTAACGATCGCCTTCTTGCGCGAGGGCGTGATGCCCGCCTGAGCCGTCGCGGGCGTGGGCGCGCAGGCCGGCGATCGTCGCCGCGTAGTCGGGCGTGCCGAACACCGCCGAGCCGGCGACGAACACGTTGGCGCCCGCCGCCGCCGCCGCGCCGATGTTGTCGAGCTTGATGCCGCCGTCGACCTGGATGTCGACGTCGAGGCCGCGGTCGTCGAGCTCGCGGCGCAGCGCGGTGATCTTCTCCAGCACCTGGCCGATGAAGCGCTGACCGCCGAAGCCGGGGTTGACGCTCATCAGGAGCACCATCGCGACGTCGGGCAGGACCCAGCGGATCGCCTCGAGCGGCGTCGCCGGATTGAGCACGACGCACGGCCGCTTGCCGAGCTCGCGGATCTGGACCAGCGTGCGGTGCAGGTGCGGGCACGCCTCGGCGTGGACGCCGATCAGATCGGCGCCGGCCCGGGCGTACTCGCCGACCCAGCGATCGGCGTCCTCGATCATCAGGTGGACGTCGAGCGGCTTGGCGGTGACCTTGCGGACCGCCTCGACCACGACCGGGCCGATCGTCAGGTTGGGGACGAAGTGGCCGTCCATCACGTCGACGTGGATGTAGTCGGCGCCGCCGCGATCGATCGCGCGCACCTCGTCGCCGAGACGCGCGAAGTCAGCCGACAGGATCGACGGGGCGATGAGGAGCGGGCGCACGCGCGAACGCTATCATGGCGTGCGCTCGAGGCGCGCCGCGTAGAAGCCGTCGGCGCCGTGGCGATGCGGCCAGGTCCGGACCACGCCGCCCTCGACGAGTGTGGGCGCCAGGGTCGCGGGCACCAGCGCGAAGTCGGGGTGACGCGCGAGGAAGCCGGCGACCTGCTGCGGGCCCTCGGCGGCGGTGATCGTGCACACCGCGTAGATCAGCGCGCCGCCCGGCCGCACCCGCGCCGCGGCTTGATCGAGGAGCTCGCGCTGCAATGCGGTGAGCGCGACGACGTCGTCGCGGCGCAGCCGGTTCGCGGCCTCGGGGTGGCGGCGCAGCACGCCCGCGCCCGTGCACGGCGCGTCGACCACGACCAGATCGTAGGTGCGATCGCCCGGGAGGCTGGCGAGGGTGCCGACGTGGGTGGTGATGCCGCCGAGCCCGAGGCGCGCGGCGGCGCGGGTGAGGAGCGCGAGCTTCGTCGCCTGGGGATCGACCGCGTCGATGCGCGCGCCGCGCGCCAACTCGGCGAGGTGCGTGGTCTTGCCGCCGACGCCCGCGCAGGCGTCGAGGATCGTCGCGCCCGCCGCGGGGTTGGCGAGCAGCCCGACCAGCTGGGCGCCGAGATCCTGCACCGTCCACGCGCCGGCGCGAAACGACGGGCTGGTCGACGGATCGCCGAGCCCGGCCGCCGCGACCGCATGAGGCGCGAGCGGCGACGGCTCGCCATCGGCGCCCTCGGCCCGCAGCGCGGCGATCACCTCGTCGCGGCTGGCGCGCAGCGGGTTGGTGCGGATCCACAGCGGCGCCTGATCCTTCAGCGCGGCGGTGGCGGCGGCCAGCTCGTCGAGCGGGACCTGGGCGGCGACCTCGTCGACGATCCACGGCGCCAGCGAGTGCTCGATCGGCAGCCGCGCGCGCAGCTCGTCGGGCAGCGGCGGCTCGCCGCGCGCCGCGAGCTTGCGCAGCACCGCGTTGACGAAGCCCGCGACCTTGGCGCCGAACACCGGCCGCACCGCCTCGACCGCGTCGTCGACCGCGGCGTGGGCCGGCACCCGCATCATCAGGATCTGGTACGCGGCGACCAGCAGCGCGTCGCGCACCGGATCGCGGGCGCGGCGCAGATCGGCGTAGGCGCCGAGCGCGCGCTCGAGGCGTTGCTGGTGGCGCAGGGTGCCGTAGACCAGCTCGGCGGCGAGGCGGCGATCGCGCGGCTCGAGGCCGCTGCCGTCGAGCTCACCGGCCAGCGCCAGCGTCGCCCACGCGCCCTCGTGCGCGACCCGGGCGAAGACCCGGCGCGCCAGCGCGCGCGGCGAGCGGTGCGCGGTCACGACCCGACCGCGGGGGCGAAGCGGTCGCCGACCGCCAGCTGATGACCGTTGACCAGATCGCGCGCCGCCATGCGCTTGCGCGCGGGCAGCTGCAGCTCGCGGACGACGACGACCCCGCCGTCGCCGCAGATCACGTGGGCGCCGTCGCCGTCGATCGCCGCGATCACGCCGGCGTCGCCACCGCGCGCGCCGCGCACCACCGCGCCGAACAGCTTCACGACCTGACCACGCACGGTCGCGGTCGCGCCCGGCCACGGATCGACGCCGCGGATGTGGGCCGACACCGCCGCGGCGTCGCGCTGGAAGTCGATCGCACCGTCGGCCTTGGTCAGCATGCGGGCGTGGCTGGCGCCGTCGCTCGGCTGCGGCTGCGGCGCCAGCGTCCCCGCGGCGAGGCCGTCGATCGCCTCGACCAGCGCCGCGGCGCCCAGCGGCGCAAGGCGCGCGAACAGATCGCCCGCGGTCTCCGACGGATCGATCGGCGTGTCGCGCACCAGCAGCATCGGCCCGGTGTCCATGCCCTCGTCGAGCTGCATGATCGTGACGCCCGTGGTGGCGCGGCCGTCGAGCACCGCCCACTGGATCGGCGCGGCGCCGCGGTACGCGGGCAGGAGCGAGCCGTGGACGTTGATGCAGCCGCGCGCGAACGCGGTGAGCACCGCGGGCGGCAAGATCTTGCCGTAGGCGACGACGACGCCGAGCTCGGCGCCGGTCGCGCGCAGCGCCGCCGCGATCTCGGGCGGCCGGACCTTGGGCGGCTGGAAGATCGGCAACCCGAGGCGCTCGGCCGCGCGCTTCACCGGCGGCGCCGCGATCGCCCCGCCCCGCCCGGCCGGCTTGTCGGGCTGGGTCACCACCAGCGCGACGTCGTGACGCGCGGCGATCGCCTCGAGGCTCGGCACCGCGAAGTCGGGCGAGCCCATGAACACCAGCCTCACGCGGCCTCGCCCGGCTCGCGCAGGTGCGTGCGGTAGGCGGCGCGCAGCGCGTCGTCGCGCAGCACCCGGTAGGCCTCGTCGAGGACGACCGCGATCTCGTCGAGCTCGCCCTCGAGCTCGCGGCGCAGCTCGCCGGGGAAGCTCTCGGTCGCGAAGTCGCGTCGCGCCGCCTCGTAGGCGCGCTTGATCTCGAAGCCGGTCGCGTCGCGCCGCACCCCGAGCAGCGCGAAGTAGTCGGAGTCGGCGACCAGCGCGGCGCGGGCCCGCACGCGATCGCGATCGATCGCGAGGTCGGACTCGCCGACCAGCGCGGGGGCGTCACCGTCGTCGTCGCCAGCACGGCGCCGCGTGGTCGCGAGCCCCAAGAGCTGCAGGCTCCACACCAGCGGGTAGAGGTTGGGCAACGACAGCGCCGCGTGGCGCGCGACCGCGGCCAGCTCGGTCGCGCCGTCGAGCGCCGCCAGGGCCGCGCGCTCCTCGGCCGACAGATCGGCGACGCCGATCGTCGCGGCGAGCTTGTCGCGATCGGTGGTCTCGATCAGCGTGGTCGGCGGGCCGACCAGGCGCTCGAGGGTCGGGCGATCGAGCTTGCGGCGCACGCCCTCGAGCACCATCGCCGCCGGGTGGCGCGACAGCCGGATGCGCTCGGCGGTGGCGCCGTCGCCGGCGACGATGCGGTACTCGCCCGAGTCCCACGCGAACAGCGAGTAGAGGATGTCCTCGACGTGGCGCCGCACCGCGGGCAGGAGCTCGCGGCGCTTGAGGAAGCCGCGATCGACCAGGATCTCGCCCATGCGGCGGCCGGTGTCGCGCACCAGATCGTGGCAGCGATCGTGCTGCTCGCGGGTGATCTTGCCCTCGCGCACCAGCAGCTCGCCCATGCGATCGCGGATCAGGTTCGACGACGCGAACACCGGCCGGCCGCCCTCGAAGTGGACGATCTTCTCGGCGTCGCGGTGGCGGAACACGACCCGGCCGGTGAAGTCGGCGGCGAACATGCGCGCGATCAGCGCGGGCGCGTCGGCGACGCCGCGCTGCAGATCGCCGGCCTCGGCGCCGCGCGGATCGCGGGTCTCGCGGGTGTCGCGGCCGGCGTGAGGATCGGTGAGGCGCTCCTCGGCGCCGACGAAGGTCGCCGCCGCGAGATCGACCTCGGCGCCGTCGTCGACCAGATCGCCGAGATCGATCTCGGTGTGATGATCGTGGGCCGGGCCGATCGAGACCGGCGCCGCCGGCAGATCGCCGCCGCGGAACAGCCGCTCGGCCATGAGCGACATCTTCTTGCGCAGCTCGCGCGCGAAGTCGCCGCCTGCGGGTGGCGGCGCGACCGGCGGCGGCGGTGGCGCGAGGGCGTCGCGCGGACGCTCGGGCGCGAGATCGACGCTGAGATCGTCGTCGATGCCCGCGGCGACGTCGTCGAGCGCCTCGTCGCCGAGGTCGTCGAGCAGCGGGCCGGGCGCCGCGGTCCGCCAGCCGATCGGGCCGCGCTCGCTGGTGGGCTCCTCGGGCAGCATGCGCTCGGACAGCACCAGCGTCGGCTCGCGCCGCGGTAGCACCGCGGCCAGCGGCTCCAGGTCATCGGGCTCGGCCTCCTCGGGCACCTCGGTCGAGCCCGGGCGCCAAGTCTCGGCCGGTGGCGGCGGCAGCGGCGGCGGTGGCGGCCGGGTCGTCGACGCGCGCGGGATCGGCGGATCGGCGAGGGTGACGACCACGCGATCGGGGCCGTCGGGATCGTCGAGCTCGGCGGCGAGCGCGTCCTCGATCAGGCCTTCGTCGATCACGTCGGCGTCGCCGACCTCCTCGGCGTCGATCGGCGCGTCGTCGTCGTCGTCGTCGTCGTCGTCGTCGTCGCCGAGCTGATCGGCGAGCGCGGCCCAGCGGGCCCGGAGATCGGGGACGGGGACGGGCTCGGCCACCGCTTGGGTCACCGGGACGACGACGGGCACGGTGACGGCGTCGGACATCGCCTGCACCGCGGCCCGCGCCAGCCCGCTGCTGACCGCGTAGCGCAGAGCCTTCGCCGACAGCGGGCGCGACACGAACCGATCGATCCCCGCGCCGATCGCGTCGAGCGCGGTCCGCAGCGGCCCGTCGACGTCGCCGATCATCACGACGAACGGCTGGGCCGGCAGCACCGCGTCGCGCATCGCCGAGATCAGCGCCCGGGCGTCGCCGTCCTCGAGCGACGCCGCGACCACGACCACCTCGGGCCGCTCGTCGACGAAGCGCGCCAGGGTCACGTCGTCACCGACGCCGCGGATCAGCGTCGCGACGGCGAGCAGGTCGTCATCGTCGCCGCCGCGGAGCGCCGCCGACAGCTCGTCGTGGTCACCCGGGTTGGCAACCAGCAGGATCTTCGGCATTCGAGCGTCACGGTTCTACTACAGCGTCGACAGCGGATCCACGTCGACGGCGACGCTCACGCCGGGTGCCTCGATCCCCAGCGCGGTCCGGAGCACCCGCCGCAGCGCCGCGCGGTCGACGCTGCGCAGCCAGATCTGGTAGCGGGTCCGACCGCGCAGCCGGGCCAGCGGCGCCGGGGTCGGCTCGTTGACCTGCACCGCGATCTCGGTCTTGCGCGCCGCCGCCACCGCGACCGCGCCGACCCGCCGCGCCGCCTCGGCGACCCGGGCGAGATCGCGGCCCTCGACGCGCACCACGCACTGCCGGCCGAGCGGCGGGTACGGGATCGGAAAGTCGCCGCGCGCCACCAGCTCGCGCTCGAAGAAGCCGACGAAGTCGTGGCGCGCCGCGCACACCACCGCGTCGGCCTCGGGGTGATAGGTCTGGATGATCACGCGGCCGGCGCGATCGCCGCGGCCGGCCCGACCCGCGACCTGGGTGAGCAGCTGGAAGGTCCGCTCGGCG
The DNA here is from genome assembly GCA_043737575.1 of Myxococcales bacterium. GTDB lineage: Bacteria > Myxococcota_A > Polyangia > Haliangiales > Haliangiaceae > UBA2376. Next base: position 8,553 of record JAYTAJ010000184.1, read on the forward strand.
GCGCGAAAATCGGGGAGGCCGAGCGCGAGATCGGCGCACAGCACCCCGACCAGCGTCACGCCCGGGAAGTCGTGGCCCTTGGTCACCATCTGGGTGCCGACCAGCACGTCGACCTCGCGGCGCGCGACCCGACCCAGCACGTCCTCGACCCGGGTCGCGCCGACCACGTCGCGATCGAGCCGAGCGACCCGCGCGTCGGGGAACCTGGTCGCGATCGCCTTCGCCACCTGCTCGGTGCCGACGCCCTTGCGATCGATCGCGTCGGCGCCACACGCGGTGCAGCGCTCGGGCACGCGCTGGGCGAAGCCGCAGTAGTGGCACATCAGCCGATCGGCGGCCTGATGATACGTGAGCGACACCGCGCACTCGGGGCAGCGGAACGCGTGGCCGCAGGCGCGGCACATCACGAACGTCGCGAAGCCGCGGCGGTTGAGAAACACGATCGCCTGATCGCCCGCGGCGAGCGCGGTCGCCAGCGCGGCCGCGAGCGGCGCCGACAGCATCGCCTCGGCGTCGGGGCGGTGGATGCGGAGGTCGACGATCTCGACCGCGGGCAGCGCGCCGCCGGTCGGCCGCGCGATCAGCGTCACCAGGCGGTAGCGGCCGGCCTGGGCCGACGCGTAGGACTCGAGGCTCGGCGTCGCCGAGCCGAGCACGCACACCGCGCCCGCGCGCTGCGCCCGCACCAGCGCGACGTCGCGGCCGTGGTAGCGCACGCCCTCGTCCTGCTTGAACGAGCCGTCGTGCTCCTCGTCGACGACGATGATGCCGAGATCGCGGATCGGCGCGAACACCGCCGACCGCGCGCCGACCGCGATGCGGGCGACGCCGCGCTCGAGCCGGGTCCACTCGCTCAGGCGATCGCGCTCGGACAGCCCCGAGTGCAGGATCGCGACCTCGTCGCCGAAGCGGGCGCGAAACCGCGCCGCGAGCTGCGGCGTCAGCGAGATCTCCGGTACCAGCACGATCGCGCCCGCGCCGCGCCCGCGCACCGCCGCGATCGCGTGCAGGTAGACCTCGGTCTTGCCCGAGCCGGTGACGCCGTGGATCAGGATCGCCGCGAAGCCCGTGGTCTCGGTGATCGCGGTGACCGCGGTGCGCTGCTCGGCGGTGAGCGTCGGCGGCGTCACCGCCGCGGTGAGCGCGTCGCCGATCGCGACCGCCTCGGGCGTGATCTCGCGCGCGGCGATCGCGACGACCTCGAGCTTCACCAGCTCGCGCAGCGCCGCCGCCGCGCCCGGGATCGCCGCCGCCAGCGCCGCGGTCGCGACCGGTCCACGCGCCAGGGCGTCGACGATGGCGCGACGGGTCGGCGCCCGCGAGGTGGTCGCGCGCGCGGTGTCGAGATCGTCGACGAGCGTGGCCACCTTCTCGTGGCGCGTGCGGTTGCGCGGCGAGGTCCGCGCGTCGATCAGCTCGCACAGGCCGCGCTCGATCAGCGCCGCCAGCTCGGTCGCCGATCGGGTCAGCTCCGAGCGCGCGATCGGCCGCGCCGACGCGCCGATGCGCCCGAGCACCCGCGCCTGCCGCGGCGGCAGCGCCGCGCCGTCGCCGTCGAGCGCCGCGCGGCCGCGCTCGGTGATCGCCACGACCAGCGTGCTCGACTCGCCGGTCCCGACCGGCAGCACCAGCCGCAGCGCCTCGCCCGGCGGCGCCTCGTAGTAGTCGGCGATCCACAGCGCCAGCGCGACCAGCTCGACCGCGACCGGCGGCCCGGTCACGTCGCGCAGCGCGCGGACCTGGACGTCGCCGCCCGGCGCCGCCGCCGGCCGCCGCACCACCACGCCCGAGATGCCGCGGCCACCGAACGGCACCAGCACCCGCGCGCCGATCACCGCGCGCTCGTCGAGCGCGTCGGGCACCGCGTAGGTGTAGAGCCCCGGCACCGGCAACGCGACCGCGACCTCGCAGTGACCCGCAGACATCGGCGCGCAATCTAGCACTCCTGCGTCGCCCACCTCGGGGCTGCGGCGCAGCCGCGCCTCGCTATCGCGGCGCGCGTCCGCTACCGTCGCGCGGTGGAGCGGCCGCACCCACCGACCCCGCGACGGCGTGCGCTGGCCCGCGACGCCGGCCGCGTGCTCACCAGCCCGGCGTGGACCGCGAGCCTGGCGCTCGCCGCGGCCACCGTCGCCGCGATCGTCGTCGCCCACGGCGTCGCGCGCACCCTGGTCGCGACCACCCGCGATCGGCTCGCCCACGCCGCCGACCCCGACGCCCTCGACCGCGCCACCGCCGCCGCCACCGCGCTGCCGCACACCGTGCTCACCCTCGCGCTGCCGCTCGCGATCGCCGCTGCGCTCGGCGCCGTGCTCGGTCAGGCGGTGATCGCCCGCGGCCTGTGGATCCCGCTCCGCACCGTGCGCGGCG
>JAYTAJ010000185.1:0-2019 GCA_043737575.1 Myxococcales bacterium
AGCAGCGCGGGCGTCGCGACCTCGAGATCCTCGGGCACCGCCTGACCGGTGGTGAGCCAGGTGATCGGCAGGCCGAGGCGAGCCGGCGCGAGCAGCAGCTCGGGGGCGCGGTCGCACTCGTCGAGCTTGGTCACCAGGAGCCGGCTCGGCCGCAGCGGCGCGAACCGGGCGGCGAGCTCGTCGAGCTGGTTCGCCGACGACGCCGCGGCGACGGTGAGGTGGACCTCGACCTCGCGGGTGCCGATCAGCGCGCGCTCGAGGCTGGCGATCGCGGTGCGGTCGCGCGGGCTGCGGCCCGCGGTGTCGATGATCGTGAGGTCGTAGCCCTCGAGCTCGTCGAGCTGGGCCGCGAGGTGGGTGAGATCCTCGACGACGTGGAGCGGCACGCCGATCAGATCGGCGAACGTGCGGATCTGATCGACGCCGCCGACGCGGTAGTTGTCGAGGGTCACCAGCGCGACCCGCTGGCCGTCGATCAGCGCGGCGCGCGCGGCGATCTTGGCGATGGTCGTGGTCTTGCCGACGCCGGTCGGGCCGACCAGCATGATCACGCGGGCGGCGCGCGGCTTGGGCGGCTCGACCGGCGGCGGCGGCGCGGGCGCCGGGCGGAGATCCTCGACCGCCTTGCGCAGCGCGGCCAGCTCGCCACGCAGATCGCCGGGGTTGCCGCGATCGTCGGGCCGCGCCCGCATGATCGCGCGCATCGATCGCAGCTCGGCGCGCAGCGGGCCGACCACGCGCTCGATCTCGTCGTCGGCGAGGCCCTGGCGCGGCGGCGGGTTCGCCGCGATCGCGCGCGGCGCGGGCGGCGGGTTGCCCGACGCGGTGAACGCGGCGGTGCGGGGCCCGGGCTGATCGTCTTCGACCGCCGCGGCGATCTCGAACGCGGTGCCGAGCAGGCCCTTCTTGATCTGGCGGGTCGAGACCACGACCGCTTGGTCGCCGAGCTCGGCCTTGACCTTGGCGAGGGCCTCGCGCATCGACGAGCCCTCGAACTTGATGATCCTCATGCTGCTTGCTCCTGGGCGGTGACGACGGCGCGGGTGACGAACGGAACCGAGGGATCGATCTCGCGGTAGCTCATGACCACGAGGCCGGGGATGTGACGGGCGGCGACGCCGGCGACGGCGCGACGCAGATCGGGCGCGACGACCAGCACGGGCGGCTCATCGCTGCGAGTGAGCTCGCGCGCGCTGGCGGCGAGATCATCGGTGAGGCGCGACAGCGCGCGGGCGTGGCGCGGCTGCTGCTCGCGGAACAGCGCCTCGGCGCGGGGGTCGAGGACCATCGGGCGCAGCACGCCGTCGGCGGCGAGGTTGGCGCGGGTGATGCGGCGCGCCAGGCGCTGGCGCACCAGCTCGGTCAGCTCGTCGGGGTGCTTGACGCTGCCGGCGTGATCGGCGAGGCCCTCGAGGATGGTGCGGAGATCGCGGATCGAGACGCCCTCGCGCAAGAGGTTGCGCAGGACCTTGATGACGTCGCCGGTCGACATCAGGAGCGGGATCAGCTCCTCGAGGACCTTGCCCTCGGTCTTGCCGGCGACGTCGAACAGCTCCTGGGCCTCGCGGCGGCCGAGCAGCTCGTGAGCGTTGCGGCGCACCAGCTCGGCGAGGTGGGTGGCGATGACCGCGGTCGGATCGACGACGGTGCAGCCCGCGGCCTCGGCGCGGCCGCGCTCGGACGGCAAGATCCACTTGGCCGGCAGACCGAAGGTCGGCTCGGTGGTGGCCTCGCCCTGGAGCCCGCGGGTCGCGGTGCCGGTCGGGTCGAGCGCGAGCAGGCGATGGACGAAGACGTTGCCCTCGGCGAGCAGCACGCCCGACATCAGGACCCGGTAGCCACCCGGCGCCAGCCGCAGATCGTCGCGGATGTGGATCGGCGGGACGATGACGCCGAGCTCGCCCGCGATCTGCTTGCGCAGGCTCGCGATGCGGCGCAACAGCTCGCCGCCGCGGCCGGCGTCGACCAGGGTCAGGAGATCGAGGCCGACCTCCATCGCGAGCAGCTCGACCGGCAGCG
>JAYTAJ010000186.1:0-4715 GCA_043737575.1 Myxococcales bacterium
GCTGGCGCGCAGGCCGACGAAGTCGTGGACCACCGCGAGGTCGGTCGGGATGCCGAGCGCGCCGTAGCGGCGCAGGAACTCGCGGTACGACGGCGGGAAGCTGGTGCCGAGCTCGACCTCGGCGGCGGCGACCGCCTCCTCGGCGACCGGTCCCGCGACCTCGCATCGGCGCTCGATCTCGCCGAGGCGATTCCGGACGCGTTCGATCAGGGCGACGAGATCGGACTGCACGCGCACGAGTATGCACGCGCAACCCGATCCGAGCACCCCCGCGTGGCGCCCCTACGCGTGAGGCGCGGCGTCCGGAGTCGCGGCGCGCCACTGCGAGTAGATCGCTTGACAGAACCGATGGACTCCATGCACGACCACGATGCTGCGCAGCGAAGGGAACAGCTCGAAGGCGTGGTGAGCGCCGGGCAGCTCGAGGTACGCGACCCGACACGCGGCCTTGCGCGCGGTGGCGACGAAGGCGCGGGCGCTGGCGACCGGCACCAGCGAGTCGGCGGCGCCGTGGATGATCAAGAGCGGCGGGATCACGGCGCCGTCGCGGCCGACGTGGTGGATCGGCGACGCGTGATCGTAGGCGTCGCGCTCGCGCTCGTGGTGGCGCTTCATCACGATGCGCGCGAGCAACAGATCGCGGAACGCCTTGTGGCCGAACGAGCTGTCGCGATCGGCGAAGTCGTAGACGCCGTAGTACGAGACGCAGCCCTGGACCGAGGTGTCGGCGTCGACGAAGCCGGGCTGCAGCGCGGGCTGGTTGGCGGTGACCGCGGCGAGGGTCGCGAGGTGGCCGCCGGCCGAGCCGCCCGCGATCACGATGAAGCGCGGATCGCCGCCGTGCTTGGCGATGTTGTCGCGCAGCCACGCGATCGCGCGCTTCACGTCGATCAGGTGATCGGGGAACGTCGCGTGGGGGCTGAGCCGGTAGTTCATCGACGCGCAGACCCAGCCGGCCGCGGCCAGCTCGTGGACGGTGACGCGGCCCTGCTGGGCCTTGTTGCCGACCACCCAGCCGCCGCCGTGGACGTAGAGCAGGACCGGGCGCGGTCCGGGGAACGCGGCGCGATCGCCCGAGCGATACAGATCGAGGCGGTACTTGGCGTGGCCGTCGGCGTAGGCGAGATCGGCAATGCGCTCGACCGCGCGGGGCTGGCGCGGCCACGGCATCGCGATCGTGCGCCAGTGGGTGGTCGGATCGTAGGCGGCGCGGAGGTCGGCGACGATGTCGTCGTGGTAGCCGGCGCCGAGGCAGTCGCGCAGGCCGCGCTCGACGATCGCGGTGGTGCGGGCGGCGAGGATGAGGTGATGGCGGAGCACCATCGCGGCGAGGCCGACGCCGGCGAGGCCGACCCAGCCCGGCCACGCCCGCAGCGCGCCGAGGACGATCAGCACCGTGGCGGTGCCGAGCTGCAGCACCAGCTGGTGCAGCGGCAGCTCGCTCATCAGCCAGCCGATCGGCCACGCGAGGAGCGTCGCGAATCCGGGGCGGCGCGGCGGCGCGATCGAGATCGCGGCGGCGAGCGCGCAGGCGAGGCCGAAGCCGAACAGGAACCAGGGCACGGAGCCTATGAGGATTCCCCGAAGGGGATCCGAACAGGCTCTGCGCTGTGAGCCGGGGCGTGCGTCATGGTGTCCAGCATTGCTCGCTCTTTCAGCCCTTTTCGGCTTCCTTGCTGCCGACGACGGCGAGGTTCATGCCGATCTGCACCGAGAGGTTCTTGCCGTCGATGGGGACGATGATCTTGCCGTTCAGGTACCAGCCGAACGAGCCGGTCGAGAACTCCTTCACCTCGGCGACCAGATCCTGGCCGTTGATGGTGACCTTCAGCGGCTCGGCTTTTTCGGTGAACTGCGCGCGGGTGACGGGGCAGGCGGTCTTGGCCATGGCGGCCACTCTATCCCGGTAGCCATCCCGCTCGCGACCCCGTCAGGGGGGCGCGGCAATCATCTAGGTCGCGGTAGCGTCGCGGGAAACGTGGCGGCGTCGGCGGCGGCCAGCTCCATGTCGGAGTCGCCGAGGGCGAACGCGCGCTGGAGCAGCGCGATGAACGGCACGAAGCGCCAGCGCGCCAGCTCGGGCGGCGCCTCGGCGCACATCGCGTAGACCACCATCCAGTAGCGATCGACCGGATCGGGCAGGCCCGCCGCCATCGCCGCCAGCTCGGCCTCGACGCCGATCGTGCGCGGCCGCTTGAACGACTGGTACAGCATCCCCTCGATCTCGTGCTGGCGCAGCGACAGGTCGGGGATGGCGCCGAGGAAGTCGCGCAGCTCGAAGCGGTGCTCGTCGGCGTGGCGGCCGATCGTGATCGCGCGCAGCGTGAACAGCTCGACCGCGACCGCGACCAGGCTGCGCAGGCGCAGCAGACGATCGTCGATGTAGCGCGCGGTGCGGCGCTCCTGGGCGGCGGCGAAGATGTCCTGGGCCTCGTAGGGCGCGATGCGCAGCGCCAGCCGCAGCTGCTCGAGGAAGCCGACCTCGCCCTCGTGGATCAGCTCGTCGGCGACGCAGACCTCGCACGCCATCGCCATCGCGGTGATGCGGTGCAGCCGGGCCGGCAGGCCGCGGGCGATCGCCGGGATGCGCGCGGTCGCGCTGCCCGCGAAGTTGACGGCGTCGGTCGCCATCTCGAGGAGCAGCTTGGCGCTGACGTTCGACAGGCCTGCGAACATCTCGTGCTCGGCGATGTGGCGGGTGATGGCGGTCTGCTCGCGCTCGTCGACCTTGCCGTCCGAGTTCATCGCGCCGATCATCGCCTCGACGAGAAACCGCCGCGGATCGTTCGGCCGAAGTGTGCCGGCGATGACGTCCCGGGCCCGCGATTCCATGAGGCGCGTAGCTTAGCACCACGCCGCGGCGACGACATCGATCGCGACCACCAGGATCACCGAGGCGATCGCGATCGCGATCACGCCGCCCGCGGTTCGTCCGCTGATCACCCGCGGCCGGCGAGCGGGTGCGGTGAACAGCCCGATCGCGGCGGCGAGCGCGAGGGCGGCGCCGAGCGGCGGCGCCAGGCGACGGCCGGGATGGCGCGCGGCGATGGTGCGGCGGGCGTCGGCGCGCTCGACGGGGACCAGCGCGATCGCGATCCGATCGTCCGTGCGGCGGCGCGCGACGATCGCGGCGAGCGCGACGGCGATCATCAGCTCGACCGCGATCCCGGCGAGGCTCACCGCGATCACCGCCGCCACCGACCACCGCGCGGCGCCGCCGTACGAGATCCAGCCGCCGCCGAACACGTAGAGCTCGACCTCGCTGACCCGGCCGCCCGCGATCACCGCGGCGACGCCGTGCCCGACCAGCTCGTGGAGCACCAGGCCGAGCCGGCTGATGATCATCGACACCGCGAAGATCCACACCGCGAGGACCGCGGCGGTGCGCGGCAACGCGGCGCGCGTTTGACCGGCCATTTCGCCGCGAGCTTCGCATATCATCGCGCCGTGCCACGCCTGGTGTCGCTCGCGCTGTCGCTGGCCGTCGTGCTGATCGGGCTCGCGACCGCGCGCGCCGAGGTCAAGCGCACGGTCAAGGTCGAGACCACGCCGCCCGGCGCCGCGGTCTACGTCGGCGACAAGGACGGCGAGCCGGTCGGCACCACGCCGCTCGATCTGAAGCTGGCGCCCGGCGAGTACATCCTGATCATCGAGCTCGAGGGCTACGTCGAGGAGTTCAAGACCGTCAGCGTGCCCGAGGCGACCGGCCGCGCTGCCAAGCAGCCGATCGAGGTCGATCCGATCCTGATGCAGGCGGCGGTGTCGATCCTCGAGGTCAAGGGCACCGCACCGCCCGGCTCGAAGGTGCTGCTCGACGGCGAGGAGCGCGGCGAGCTGCCGCTGCACCTCGAGATCCCGCCCGGCGCGCACCAGGTGCAGGTGATGTCGGGCACGACCGCGATCTGGGACGAGTGGGTCGAGCTCGAGGGCGGTCAGGAGCACGTCGTCACGGTGTCGCCGGTCGAGGTCACCGACGCCGACCCGCCCGACGACGAGCCGCGCGGGCCGCGGCCGCCGGTCGTGATCGCGCGCGCCGGGCCCGAGGTCGGCTGGCGCGCGTTCCGCTACTCGGGCGCGGTGTCGGGCGGCAACACTCCGCCGTACTCGAGCAAGGGCCTGGTGATGTTCCGCTTCGAGGCCGAGGTCGCGCCGTGGCGGCTGACGACGAAGGCGCGCGCGATCTGGCCGCTGACGCTGGTGGTCGGTGGCGGCTTCGCGCCCGCCGATCGCGTGACCCAGGGCCAGATGGACGCCGATCAGTTCTGGCGCACCACCGAGGTCGGCCTGCGCTACCGGCTGCCGATCGGTCGCTACGCCAAGCTCGGCTTCGACGCCGGCTGGGCCCGGTTGCTCTACACGTTCCGCGGCGACCTCCAGGATCAGCTGCCCGACGTCGACTATCAGAACGTGCGGCTCGGCATCCGCGGCGAGGTCGGCGTCGGCCCGGTCGCGGGCTGGATCGGCGCCGAGAACCGGCTGGTCGCGTCGGGCGGCGCGCTGCCCGGGCGCTTCGAGTCGGCCGACACCGACGGCGTGGCGCTGAAGATCGGCGTGCTCGGCCGGTTCTGGCGCGGCCGCCTCGAGGCCGGCACCGAGTACCAGCTGTCGCGGTTCGGCTGGGACTTCACCTACGACGCGCAGATGGGCGAGTTCAAGGCGAGCGGCGGCACCGATCGGTTCGACGCGATCCGGCTCTGGGTCGGCGGCGCGTACTG
>JAYTAJ010000187.1:0-4715 GCA_043737575.1 Myxococcales bacterium
AGTACACGCTGGTGATCGAGCTGGCCGGCTACCAGGGCCAGCGCAAGGCGATCGTGATCGAGGACGAGGGCGTGCTGCAGCCCAACATCGAGCTGCAGAAGGCGCGGAGGTGAAGCTCGTCGCGCTGATCGCGGTCGCGGTCGCGATCGCGGGGATCGGGTGCGGCGATCCCGCCGCGACGCCGGTCGCGCGGCTGCTCGAGGGCCAAGGCCTGGTCCAGGCCGAGCACGGCGGCAAGACCGCGGCCGCTCCCAACGGTCAGCCGTTCTTCCTCGGCGACGCCGCGCGCACCGGCCCCGACGCCTGGGCCCGCCTCGAGCTGCGCGGCGGCGCGGTGGTGCGCCTCGGCGGCGACACCGTGGTGCGCTTCGTCGCCGGCGGCGCGCGCCTCGAGACCGGCGAGGCGTCGGCCGAGGCGACCGCGGTCACCGTCATCACCGAGGCCGGCGCGGCGCAGATCGAGGCCGGCGGTGTGCTGCGCGCCCGCGGCGATCGCGGCGGCGTGCGCTTCGAGGTCGTCGTCGGCAGCGCCGTGATCCAGCGCGACGGCGGCCCGGTCACGCTGGTCCCGGGCGGCGGCCTGATCGTCGCGATCGGCGGCGCCGTGATCGAGCAGCTCGACGCGCCCGCCGTGACGCCACCCGAGCCGCCCGCGCCCGTGCCCGTCGTCGCGCCGCCGCCCGCCGCCACCACGATCGCTGCGACCGTACGCGGCCGCGGCGCCACCGCGCGGACCGGCACCGCGGCGCCCCGCGCGCTCGCCGCGGGCGAGGTCAGCCTCGCCGAGGGCGACGCGGTCAAGCTGCCCCGGGGCGCCAGCCTCGAGCTCGCCCGCGGCGCCGACCGCGCCACCGCGATCGGCCCCGCCGAGCTGACGATCGGCGGCCTGACCGGGCCGATCCTCACCGCGCGCACCGGCTCCGCCAAGGTCAGCGCCCGCGACGCCGAGGTGGCGGTCGCGGTGCCAGGCGGCACGATCGTCACCCGGGTCGGCGGCGACGCCGGCCTCGCGATCGGCCGCGCCGAGACCACCGCGCGGGTCGAGCGCGGCGACGTGGTCCTCGACGGCGACACCAGCGACGCCACCGCGCGGGCCGGGGAGACCGGCGTGCTCGGCCGCGGCGGCGCCGCGTCGGTCCGCGATCCGGTACCGACCACGATCGACGTGTCGCTGCCGCCCGGCGAGGCCGCGGTCATCCACGATCCCGGCCGCAAGGTCGCCGTGCGGATCGACTTCGCGACCGCGTGCGCGACCGGCGGCACCCTCGAGCTCGCCGACGATCGCGGCTCGTTCCGATCGCCGCGCCGCATCGGCGGCCAGGATCACGCCGCGTTCTTCGCCGCCGCGGGCGCCAACCGCTACCGCCTGCGCTGCGACGGCGGCGCCACCAGGTCGGGCTCGGTCCGCGTCGCCGGCGACACCGGGGCCGCGCCGGTCGTGCGCACCGCGGGCACCAACGAGATCGAGACCGACGGCCGCAAGAACCTCGTGACCTACCAGAACCGCCTGCCGCAGATCACGGTGCGGTGGAGCGAGGCCAAGGGCGCCTCGACGCTGAAGGTCCAGCCCGCCGCGGGCGCCGCGCGCACCTTCACCGCGACCGGGGCCCACGTCCTCGCGCCCGGCACCCTCGGCGAGGGCAGCTACACGGTCACGATCACCGCGGGCAACCGCACGTCGCCGTCGACGACCGTGCGCATCGCCTTCGACAACGCCGCGCCGACCGCGCAGATCACCGCGCCGCCGGCCCGCGCTGACTGGGCCGATCCGCTCACCGTCACCGGCGTCACCGTCGAGGGCTGGAGCGTGCAGGTCGACGGCCAGCCCGCCGACCGCGACGGCAGCGGCCGCTTCCGCGCCGAGGTCGCGACCGCGGGCAAGCACGCCTTCGCCATCCGCCTCGCCCACCCGCAGCACGGCGTCCACTACTACCTGCGTCGCCGCAAGTAGCCGCCTCGGCGTCAGGTCGCCAGCGGATCGAAGTAGATGTCGTCGACCGGCAGCGTGCAGTCGAGGCTCTCGAGCGTGACCGCCTCGCCGGGTCGGAACGACAGCTGGGTCCAGTGGTCGCCGATGCGACGCCAGAGATCGACGCGGTGCTCGTCGTGGGCGATCAGCATGATCTCCCGCAGCGACCCGATGCGCTTGTAGTGCGCGAGCTTCTCCCCCCGATCGTAGTCTTCGGTGCTCGGGCTCAAGACCTCGACCAGCATCGTCGGGTTGATCGCGGTGTGACCTCGGCGGTCCTCGGGATCCAGCTCGACGTTGCCGCAGATGACCGAGGCGTCGGGATAGGTGCCGAGACCGGTCTTCGCGACGCGGATGCGCAAGTCGGAGGTGAAGACCCGACATCGCTTGCCGACCAGCGCCTGTCCGAGCATGCCGATGATCGTCCCCGCGATCGCGGCGTGCTGCGGGCTCCCGCCCGACATCGCCCAGACGTGGCCGTCGAGGAACTCGTGCTTCACCGGGCTCGACTGCTCGAGATCGACGTAGCCGTCGAAGGTGAAGGGTTGCCGCGCGAGCTGCGTCACCGGGCGAGCCTAGCACGTGGCCCCCACCACCTTGACGGCGACGCGCGAGCGGTGCACTGGTACCAGCCGCGATGGATCGCAAAGCCGACTTCGCCTTCGAGCTGCCGCCCGCGCAGATCGCCCAGGAGCCGACCGCGGCGCGCGACGCGGCGCGCCTGCTGGTGGTCGGCCCGCCGCTCGCGGATGCGCGCTTCGTCGAGCTGGCCGAGCGCTTGCCGCGCGACGCGGTGGTGATCGTCAACGACGCCCGGGTGGTGCCGGCGCGGCTGCGCACCCGCAAGCCGTCGGGCGGCGCGATCGAGCTGTTGTTCGTCGAGCCGATCGATCGCGCCGGGCCGGCCGGCCACGTGGTCTGGCGCTGCCTCGCCAAGGGCGGCGTGCGCGCGGGGCAGGCCCTCACCGTCGACGCCGACCCCGCGACCACGGTCACCGTCGACGGCGATCGCGACGACGCCGGCGCGATCGCGATCGTCATCCCGCTGCCCGACGAGGCCGCGGTCTACGCCTGGCTCGATCGGGTCGGCGAGCTGCCGCTGCCGCCGTACATCGAGCGCGCCGCCGGCCCGTCCGACGGCGATCGCAGCCGCTACCAGACCATGTTCGCGCGCGCGCCCGGCGCCGTCGCCGCGCCGACCGCCGGCCTGCACATGACCCCCGCCGTCGCCGCCGCGATCACCGCCCGCGGCGGCACCATCGCGCCGCTCACGCTCCACGTCGGCCTCGGCACCTTCGCGCCGATCCGCGTCGACGCCCTCGCCGAGCACGCGATGCACACCGAGCGCTTCGACATCCCGGCCGCGACCGCGGCGCTGGTCGCCTCGGGCCGCCCGATCGTCGCGATCGGCACCACCGTCGTCCGCGCCCTCGAGTCGGCGGCGCGCGGTCAGCGCGGCGCGCGCGAGGTCGCCGCTGGTCCCGGCGCCACCGCGCTGTTCATCCGCCCGGGGATCGGCTACCGCTTCCGCACCGTCGATGCCCTCGTCACCAACTTCCACCTGCCCGAGTCCACGCTGCTCATGCTCGTCACCGCGTTCGGCGGCTACGACCGCGTGATGGCCGCGTACCGCCACGCCGTCGCCGCCGACTACCGCTTCTTCAGCTACGGCGACGCGATGCTCCTCGAGCGAGCCGATCCATGAGGGTCGATCTGCCGACGCCCGGCTTCACCCTCGAGATCGTCCGGGTCCTCGGCAAGGCCCGGGCCGGCTGGCTCCACACCCCGCGCGGCTCGATCGCGACGCCGGTCTTCATGCCGGTCGGGACCCAGGGCACCGTCAAGGCGATGACCCCGGGCGAGCTCGAGCGCGATCCGATCGACGCCGGCATCATCCTCGGCAACACCTATCACCTGTACCTGCGGCCCGGCCTCGAGGTCATCGCCGCGACCGGCGGGCTGCACCGCTTCGCCGGCTGGCATCGGCCGATCCTCACCGACTCGGGCGGCTTCCAGGTCTTCAGCCTGTCGGGCATCAACAAGATCGACGACGACGGCGTCGACTTCCAGAGCCACCTCGACGGCTCGCGCCACCGCCTGACCCCCGAGGTGTCGCTCCACATCCAGGGCGTCCTCGGCTCCGACATCGCGATGGCGTTCGATCAGTGCCCGCCCGGCGACGCGCCCGAGCCGGTGCAGGAGCAGGCCCTCGCGCGCACCACCGCGTGGGCGGCGCGCTCGGCGGCGGCGCCGCGGCCGCCCGGCCAGGCGCTGTTCGGGATCGTCCAGGGCGGCACCGACCTCGCGCGTCGCGCCCGCCACGCCGCCGCGATCGTGCCGATCGGCTTCGACGGCCTCGCGATCGGCGGCCTGTCGGTCGGTGAGCCGATCCCCGAGATGTACCGCGTGCTCGACGGCTTCGCCGACACCCTGCCGTTCGATCGGCCGCGCTACCTGATGGGCGTCGGCACGCCCGCCGATCTCGAGCACGGCGTGCTCGCGGGCGTCGACATGTTCGACTGCGTGATGCCGACCCGCAACGCCCGCAACGGCAACCTGTTCACGTCCGAGGGCCGGGTCGTCATCTCCAACGCCAAGCACAAGCTCGATCCCGGCCCGCTCGATCCCGCGTGCCCGTGCGACACCTGCACCCGCCACTCGCGCGCGTACCTCCGCCACCTGCACATGGCGAAGGAGATCCTCGCCAGCCGGCTCGCAACGCTGCACAATCTCACGTTCTACGCCC
>JAYTAJ010000188.1:0-2015 GCA_043737575.1 Myxococcales bacterium
CGAGCGGCCCCTCGGTGGCGATGACGTCGCCGAGCATCGGGCCCTCGACGTAGTCCATCACCAGGTACAGGAGCCCGGCCTCCGACTTGCCGAAGTCGGCGACCGACACGACGTTCGGATGATCGAGGCCGCTCGCGGCGTCGGCCTCCTGGGCGAACCGCAGCCGCATCGCGATCGTCGCCGCCAGATCGCCCAGCAACACCTTCACCGCGAACGCGCGGCGCTCGAGCCGCGCGTGATGGGCGCGGTAGACCCGGCCCATCGCACCTTCGCCCACGCACGCCTCGATGACGTAGTGCTCGCCGAGGGTCTCGCCGATCAGCGGATCACCGTCGACCAGCTCGATCACCGCGCCGTCGGTGGGACAGCGCAGATAGTCGCTGCGATAGATCGCGCGGCAGTGGGAGCAGCACCGCACCTGGACCGGAAATGCGGTGGACGGCGAGGCCACGGTCGAAGCATACGCCGCAGCCTCCACGAAGTTACAACCGCGGATCGAAGTAGACGCCGCGGACCCAGCGCGGGCCGCGAAAGCCGGTGCGGCCGTGGAGCACGCGGTGGTTGTCGTAGAGCAGCGCGTCGCCGGGCGCGAGGCGGAAGCGGTAGTGGTGGCGCGGATCGCGGACCAGGCGGGTGAAGCGATCGTAGGCGCGGTACCACGCGTCCATCAGCGCGAACGCGACGCGGAACGGCGCCAGCGTGAAGTACGACGACCGGACCTGGAAGCGGTCGGGCTCGTCGATGATGATCGGCGTGGTGACCTGACGCTCGAAGGCGCGCTGGCGGCGGTGGAACACCACGGGCGTGGTGCGCAACAGCTCGGCGGCGGGGCCGTCCTCGGCGGCGAGGTAGCGGAACGCGGCGCGGGCATCGGCGATCAGGCTGTCGCCACCGACGTCGGCGGCGCGGATCGAGTGCAGGAGCTGGTAGCGCGGCGGCGCGTCGAGGAACGGCTGATCGGTGTGCAGCTCGATCGCGGCGTCGGTGTAGCCGAGCTGATCGGTGTTGGCGTTGGTGGTGTTGTCGGTGCGCAGATCCTCGACCCGGCCGAAGTGGGTCGCGATCACCCGCAGGCCGCGCCCCGCGATCGCGTCGATCAGCGCCTCGGTGCGATCCTCGGGCGCGGCGGCGTCGGCGGGCTTGGCGCGGATCACCGCGGCGCCGTGCCGCGCGATCCGATCGAGCGCGGCGTCGACCCCGTCGACCTCGAGCCGCGCCACCTCCGACGACGGCGCCTCGGCCTCGGCGCGATCGATCGCGTAGGCGTGGGCGCGCAACCACGCCAGCGGATAGGCGCTGGCGCGCTGATCGTGCGACCAGATCACCCGCAGCGCGTCGCGCTCGATCCGGGCGTCGTGGATCGCCAGCACCTCGGGCAGCTCGGCCGAGTCGGCGATGCGCTCGCCGGTCGTCGGGTGCCGATCGAGATCGCAGTTGTGGCGCAGCCAGCGCAGGTGGAAGTCGGCGCGCCACGCCCCATCGACGACACGGAGGTGGCGGTCCCGGAGCTCGACCCGCTGACCGGTCATGCATCCGTTATAACGGACATACATCTACTCCGTCAAGCCTGGTCTGCCCGTGATACATCGGCGGCGATCCATGGCTGCCATTCCCGACGATCACACCCTCAGCGAGCGCGCCGCCCGGCAGCTCTCCAACACCACCAAGACCCCGCCGCAGTGGGTCGGGAACACGCCGCGCTGGCTGGTGCAGCTCCTGCCGTGGACGCCGGTCGAGGCTGGCGTCTACCGCATCAACCGCGTCCTCGACGAGAAGTTCAACGTCGAGTGTACGCCCGACGACAACGACGTCCTGCCGGTCGCGCGGATCAACTACGCCGAGCAGCCACGCGAGTACACGCTCACGACGGTGACGACGACGATCGAGGTCCACACCCGCATCTCGGATCTGTTCCGCAGTCCGATGGATCAGGTGAAGGAGCAGCTCACCGTCGCGATCGACAAGATCAAGGAGAAGCAAGAGGACGAGCTGGTCAACAACGGCAACTACGGCCT
>JAYTAJ010000189.1:0-2012 GCA_043737575.1 Myxococcales bacterium
ACCTCGAGGGCGTCGACGTGGAGGATGCCGTCGGCGTCGAGGCTGAAGCTGACCTCGACCCGCACCGCGCCCTTGGGTCCGGCCTTGAGATCGCCGAGGACGAAGCGGCCGAGGCGGCGGTTGCGCGACGCCTGGGCGTGGGCGCCCTGGTAGATCTCGATCGCGACGAAGTTCTGGTTGTCTTCGGTGGTGGCGAAGACCTTCTTCTCCCGCGTCGGAATGTTGGTGTTGGCCGGGATGATCACCGACATCTTGTCGCCCGCGACCTTCACGCCGAGATCGTGGGGCGTGACGTCGAGCAGCACGACCTCCTGCAGCTCGCCGCCGATCACGCCGGAGTACACCGCGGCGCCCATCGCGACGCTCTCGTCGGGGTTGACCCCCTTGTGGGCCGGCTTGCCGAAGATCGCGACCACCGACTCCTGGACCGCGGGCATGCGGGTCATGCCGCCGACCAGGAGCACCTGATCGATGTCGGCCGGCCCGCACCGCGCCATCGCGAGCGCCTTGGCGCACGGCGACGCCAGGCGCGCGAGCAGCTCCTTGCAGCAGCGCTCCAGCTCCGAGCGGGTCAAGGTCCGCGCCAGGTGGACCGGCCCGCTCTTGCCGACGCCGATGAACGGCAGGTTGAGATCGGTCGTCATCATCGACGACAGCTCGATCTTGGCCTGCTCGGCGGCCTCCTTGAGCCGCTGCAGCGCCACCGCGTCGTTGCGCAGATCGATGTCGTGAGCGACGCGGAACTCGTCGATGAACAGCTCGATCAGCGCGCGATCGAAGTCGTCGCCGCCGAGCGCGGTGTCGCCCGAGGTCGCCAGCACCTCGAACACGCCGTTCTCGATCGTGAGGATCGAGATGTCGAAGGTGCCGCCGCCGAGATCGAACACCGCGACCCGCTGGTCCTGCTGGTGCTGGACCCCGTACGCCATCGCCGCCGCGGTCGGCTCGTTGAGGATCGACCGTACCTGCAGCCCCGCGATCGCGCCCGCATCCTTGGTCGCCTGGCGCTGGACGTCGTCGAAGTACGCCGGCACGGTGATCACCGCCTCGGTCACCGCCTCGCCCAGGTAGTCCTCGGCGACGCGGCGCATCTTGGCGACGACGTGGGCCGAGATCTCCTGCGGCGACCGCGGCTGGTTGTCGAGGTTGATCCATGCGTCGCCGTTCTTGGCCGGCACCACCGCGTACGGCAGCGTCCGGGTCAGGCGCTGGACCTCGGGGTCGGCGACCTTGCGGCCGATCAGCCGCTTGGCGCCGAACACCGTGCGCAGCGGGTTGGTCACCATCTGCCGCTTCGACGCCGCGCCGACCACGACGTCGCCGTCGGCGTTCCACGACACCATCGACGGCGTGGTGCGGCCGCCCTCCTGGTTGTGGATGACGACGGCCTCGCCACCTTCGAGCACGGCCACGCACGAGTTCGTGGTGCCGAGATCGATGCCGATGATGCGTGCCATGACCGTCCGCTATCCTAACCGAGCCCGGTCTTGCCGAGCGCCCACTGCGCCATCCCGAGCCCCGGATCGCACGACAGCGCGCGTTGCCACTCGGCGCGGGCCTCGCCCGGCTTGCCCAGCTCGAAGGCCTCCCAGCCACGCACGTAGTGGAGGTACGCGCGGAACCGCACGTCGGTCGGCGCGCTCGCCGCCAGCTCGACGAGCAGGAGCCGCGCCTCGGCCCACTTGCGCTCGCGCAGCAGGTCGAGCGCGCGATCAAAGACGGTGCGGCTCGGCGCCGGATCAGGCTCCTTCTTGGCGGCGCCGCGGGCGCTCGGGCGCGGCGTCGCGATCGCGCGCAGGACGTCGTCGTAGGCGCGGCGGATCGCGAGGAACGCCTCGTTGGCGAGGCGCACGGTCGCGGGCGATCGCCGCGCGAACTTGGCCGGGTGGTAGCGCTTGCACAGCTGCATGAACGACGCCCGCACCGCGTCGGCGCCAGCGTTGGTCGCGACGCCGAGGGCGACCCGCGGCTCGCCGCGAAATCGATCGATCACCGACACCAGCTCGTGGTCG
>JAYTAJ010000190.1:0-10863 GCA_043737575.1 Myxococcales bacterium
CAAGGTCGGCGTGCCGATCAACTCGCTCGACGACTTCCACGTGCTGTTCGAGGGCATCCCGCTCGATCGCATGAACACGTCGATGACGATCAACGGCACCGCGATGTGGCTGCTCGCGCTCTACGTCGCGCTGGCCCGTGAGCGCGGCGTGCCCGAGGCGGCGCTGCGCGGGACGACGCAGAACGACATCGTCAAGGAGTACCTCGCGCGCGGCACGTACATCTTTCCGCCGGAGCCGTCGCTGCGGTTGATCGCCGAGACCTACGAGTACTGCGTCGATCGCCTGCCCGAGTGGAACCCGTCGAACGTGTGCAGCTACCACCTGCAGGAGGCCGGCGCGTCGCCGGTCCAGGAGGTCGGGTTCGCGCTCGCCAACGCGGTCGGGCTGCTCGATCTGATCAAGGCCCGCGGCCGCATCGACGGCGCCGCGTTCGGGCGCTGCGTCGGGCGGCTGTCGTTCTTCGTCAACGCCGGCATCCGCTTCGTCGAGGAGATGTGCAAGATGCGCGGCTTCGCCGAGCTGTGGGATGAGGTGGTGAGCCAGCGCTACGGCATCACCGATCCCAAGCAGCGGCTGTTTCGCTACGGCGTGCAGGTCAACTCGCTCGGCCTCACCGAGGCCCAGCCCGAGAACAACGCGTGGCGGATCCTGCTCGAGACCCTCGGCGTGACCTTGTCGCGCAAGGCCCGGTGCCGCGCGCTGCAGCTGCCGGCGTGGAACGAGGCGCTGTCGCTGCCGCGGCCGTGGGATCAGCAGTGGGCGCTGCGGCTGCAGCAGGTGCTGGCGTACGAGACCGATCTGCTCGAGTACCCCGATCTGTTCGACGGCAGCCCGGTGATCGCGAGCAAGACCGCGGCGATCGTCGACGGTGCCCGGGCCGAGCTCGAGCGCATCGTCGCGATGGGCGGCGTCCGCGCGGCGATCGATGCCGGCTACATGAAGGCGGCGCTGGTGCGATCGATGGCGGGGCGGGTCGCGCGGATCGGCGCGGGCGAGCAGATCGTGGTCGGCGTCAACCGCTGGACCGAGGCGATCGCGTCGCCGCTCACCGCGGGCGGCGACGGTGGGATGTTCCAGCTCGACGCTGCCGCGGTCGACGACGCGATCGCGGCGCTGGCGGCGACGCGGGCGACCCGATCGCCCGAGCGGGTGGCGGCGGCGCTGGCCGCGCTCGAGGCGGCGGCGCGCAGCGGCGCCAACCTGATGGAGCCGTCGATCGAGTGCGCGCTGGCGCGGGTGACGACCGGCGAGTGGGCCGACACGCTGCGTGCGGTGTTCGGCGAGTACCGCGCCCAGACCGGCGTCGACGGTCAGGCGCTGGAGCTGGGCGCCGAGCACGCGGCGCGGCTGCGGCTGCGGGTCGAGGCCTTCACCGCGGCGCGGGGACGGCGACCGCGGCTGGTGGTCGGCAAGCCCGGGCTCGACGGCCACTCCAACGGCGCCGAGGTGATCGCGGTGGCGGCGCGCCACGCCGGCTTCGACGTCGTCTACGCCGGGATCCGGCTCGCGCCCGAGGACATCGCCACCAGCGCGATCGAGGAGGACGCCGATCTGATCGGCGTGTCGATCCTGTCGGGCTCGCACCTCGAGCTGACCGCGCAGCTGATGGCGGCGCTGCGCGCGGGCGACGGCGCCGACATCCCGGTCGTGATCGGCGGCATCGTGCCGAAGGCCGATCTCGCGGCGCTGCTCGCGCTCGGCGTGCGCCAGGTGTTCACGCCGTCGGACTACCAGCTCGGCGACGTGATCGAGCGGATGCTCGACGTGATCGAGGGCATCGAGGGCCTGCCGCGGTGAGCGGCGCGGCGATCGGCGCCGACGCGATCGCGGCGGCGCGGCGCGGTGACAAGCGCGCGATCGCGCGGCTGGTGACGGTGTTCGAGGACGAGCGGCCGGACGCGGCGACGGCGCGGGCGACGGTGCTGGCGGCGCTGGGCGACGCGCCAGTCGGTCGCGTCGTCGGGCTGACCGGCGCACCCGGGGTCGGCAAGTCGACCCTGGTCGGCGCGGTCGCGACCGCGCTGGTCGGCGCCAGCGGCGAGCGGGTCGCGGTGGTGGCGGTCGATCCGTCGAGCCCGCTGACCGGCGGCGCGCTGCTCGGCGATCGGACCCGGGTGCGGTTCGCCGCCGACGACGATCGGCTGTACTTCCGCAGCCAGGCCTCGGGCGCGGTGACCGGCGGTGTCGCCCGGGTCACGCACCAGGTGTGTCGCTTGCTGGCGCGGCTGTTCTCGACCGTACTGGTCGAGACCGTCGGCGTCGGCCAGGGCGAGATCGAGATCGTCCGGATCGCGGACACCACGTGGCTGGTGGTGCAGCCGCACGGCGGCGACGCGATCCAGTTCATGAAGGCCGGCCTGATGGAGGTCCCCGACGGTTTCGTCGTGAGCAAGGCCGATCTCGGCGCTGCCGCGGGCGCGACCGCGAGCGCGCTGTCGGCGTCGCTGCGCCTGGCCGCACCCGGCGCGGCGGCGCGCGCGGTGATCGTCACGTCGGCGATCACCGGCGATGGCGTGGCGCAGCTGGCGGCGGCGATCGCGGCGCAGCCGGGCGGCCGGCTTGGCGACAAGGAGCCGTACTTCTTCGAGCGCTGGATCGCCGACGAGCACGGCAAGGCCGGGCTGCGGCGGCTCGCGCGCCTGGCGCCGACCACCGCCGCGTACCTCGCGCGCCACGGCGGGCTCGACGGCGCGCAGGCCGCGTTCACGCGCGAGGCGTGACCGCAAGGGGTGGCAAGCGATCCGGCGACGTGACCGCGGGAGGCTGCCACGCGGCGAGATGACTTGATGCCGGGTGGCGTGCGCGGGCTTGATGGAACGCGTGAAGGGGATCGTCAGCTTGCTCGCCGTGCTCCTCGGTGCCGCGTGCCACGACCGGCCGGGCGACGATCCGGCCAACGACGCGTTCGTCGCCGGCGTCGCGTACCTCGGCGGCCCGATCGCCGATGCCGAGGTGGTGGTCTACCAGCTGGTCAGCGACACCGGCGCGCGCGGCGTCGAGCGTGGCCGCGGCCGCACCGACGCCGACGGTCGGTTCGAGGTCGCGATTGGCGCGGCGCTCAACACCGTCGAGCTCGACGTGATCGGCGGTCGCTACCTCGACGTCGCGACCGGCGCGATCGTGCTGCGCGACGACGCGGTGCTGCACGGGCTGGCGTTCGAGCTGGGCTTCGGCGAGAAGCGCGGCGACGTCGCGGTGACGCCGTGGTCGCACCTCGCGGTCGCGCTCGGCGGCAGTCGCGCCGCGGTCGAGGACGGCGGGCGCGGCGCGGCGATGGCCCACGCGCGCACGCTGTTCGCCGCGCACCTCGGCTTCGATCCGACCGCCACCGCGATCGCGCCGCTCGATCGCGCCGCGCCATCGCCATCGCCGACGCCGGCGCTGCAGCATGCGCTGGCGCTGGCCGGGCTGGCGCAGGTCGCGCAGCTCGCCAACGACGACGGCTTCGTCGACGTCACCGCCGCGAGCTTCGTCGACGCGCTCGCGATCGACGCCGCCGATCGCGGGTTCGATGGCGACGGCGGCCAGCGCGCGGTGACCGCGGTGTGTCCGCCCGCGCCGATCGCCGACTGCGATGTCGCGCGCTCGGCGTGCGAGCCGACCTGTCGCGTCACGCCGCACACGCTGCGGGCGACGCTGGCGAACGCGATCCGTGTCCACGTGCGCGCCCACCCCGCGACCGGCCAGACCGCGGCGACCCTGGCGAGCTGGCTCGAAGGCGTGCGCACCGCCGACGAGCCGCTGCTGTTCCCGCCGGGCCCGCCCGAGCCGTTCGACGCCCGCGGCCCGCGCCTCGTGTGGATCGCGCCTGCGGATGGCAGCCCGGTCGCGGGATCGATCGGCGTCGAGGCGCAGGCCGCCGATCCGATCGGCGTCGCGACCTTGACCCTCGCCGCGCTCGGGATCGGCGGCCGCCCGATCGCCGACACCGACGCCGCCACCGACCGCGTCCGCGGCTCCCTCGACACCGTCGGCCTGCCCGAGGGCGCGGTCGCGATCCGCGCCACTGCCAGCGATCGCGACGGCAACGTCAGCCACGCCGATCGCGCGATCGTCGTCGACAACCTCGGCGCCGGATCGGCCAGCGGCGTGGTCGTGAAGGGCCGCGTCGCGGGTGCGGCAGTGCGCATCCACGCCTACGCCGACGGCGTCCGCGGCGCGCAGCTCGGCAGCGGCGTCACCGCGGCCGACGGCACGTTCACCAACGTCGCGATCGCGGGCGGCTACAGCGGGCCGCTGCTGATCGAGGCTGGCGGCGGCGGCTCCTACGCCGAGGACGCGGCGCCGCCCGGCACGCCCGCGGCGACGCTCGATCTGACCGACCTGCTGCGCACCGTCGTGCCCGACTACGGCGACGGCGGCGCGGTGACCGACGCGGTGGTGTCGCCGCTGACGACCTTCGCGGTGCGGTACGCGAGCTGGCGGCGCAGCGTGGCGCCGACCGGCGACGTCGCGGCGCAGTGGATCGCCGCGCGCGACGTCATCGCCGCCAGCTTCGGCGTGGCCGACATCGCGACCACCGCGCCGCGCGCGCCCGACGCGATCGGTGGCGACGCGACCGCCGATCGCTACGGCCTGATCCTGATCGGCCTGTCGCAGCTGGCCTACGTCGCGTCGACCCAGGGCGGCGGCGACGCGGGCAGCTTCGCGACCGCGATGGACTCGATGCGGGTCGTGGCGGTCCTCGATCTCGATCTCGCCGACGGCTGCCTCGACGGCCGGGCTGGCGCGACGCCGCTGGCGTACGGCGGCAGCCAGCGACCCGGCGATCAGACGGTGCGCCTGGACCTGGCCAGCGCGATCGCGACCTACCTGCGCGATCCGACGCGCGACCTGACCGGCCTCGCGGTCGCCGACGTGCTGCCGCTCCTCGACACCCTCGCGACCAACGGCCCGGCGAGCGGCTCCGGATCGTGCGTCGGTGGCGGGCTGTTCGCGACTGCGGGCGCGCCCTTCGATCGCACCGCGCCGACGATCGTGTGGCAGGCGCCGACGCCGGACGACGGCGCGTGGGTGCGCGGCACGTTGGTCGTGCGCGCCACCGCGGTGGACGACGTCGATCGCGATCCGGTGGTGTCGTGGCTCGGCGGTCTGATCGACAGCGACGGCGATCTCGCCAACGCGGTCGCGACCGCGACGATCGCGACCACCGCGGCCGACGACGGCGGCTACCCGATCGCGGCCCGCGCGGTCGACGACGCCGGCAACCTCGGCGAGCTGCCCACGCGCACCGTGCGGATCGACAACACCGCGCCCGTGCTCACGGTCGCCGCCGCGGGCTTTCACGTCGACGGCGACGGCGCGCTGTGGACCGGGGCGTCGGCGCCCGCGATCGGCGGCTCGATCACCGAGGCCAACCTCGCGGCGATCGTCGCGTACCGTGGCGCGGCGGCGATCGCGACCGCGACGGTCGCGGGCTCGACCTGGACGGTCGCGCTGCCAGCCGGGACCGTGCCCGACGCCGCGGGCGTCGACCTGCGGTTCGAGGCGCGCGACCTCGCGGGCAACGTCAGCAGCGTCGGGCGCCGCCTCCACCTCGACGCGACGCCGCCCGTGCTCGCGACGCCAGCGACGACGATCAAGGACGAGGCGAACGACTCCGTCAGCTACGGCATCGACACCGCGTTTCCCTTCGACTTCATCGGCCGCGATCCGACGCACCTGCACGGCGCCGCCGCGGTCGTGCTCGGCGCGACGCCCGCGTGCGACGCCACGTCGCCGACGATCTCGAAGTACGCCTACCTGCTCGACGAGCTGGCCGCGCCCTACGTCACCGAGATCGGCGGCGGCGGGCCCCAGAGCCGCAACCCGCTGACCTGGCGGCTCACCGTCGCCGACGACGGCGTCGGCATCGACTCGAGCTCGATCGCGTACCGGGTGCGCCACGTCCCGACCGCGACCGTCGCCCTCGACTGGCGCGCGTTGAGCGGCGTCAGTCCGTTCACCGTGCCGCTCTACCGCCGCGGCGTCACCGGGCCGTCGATCGCGGCGCTCGGCGCTCTCGACGGCCTCTACGCGATCGAGCTGCGCGCCCGCGATCGGCTCGGCCGCGAGACCACCATCACGCGCTGCTGGAACCACCGCGTGCTCGCGGCGCCCGTGCTCGTCGGGCCGCTCGATGCGCAGGGCCAGATGGCGCAGTGCGGATCGGGCGCGACCTCGTGCGCGGCGACCCACGGGCCGATCGGGTCCGGCAAGTACGCGCTCAACCTGCTGTCGCTCGGCGACACCACCGCGCCGATCGATCCGATCGGCGCCCAGGTCCTGGTCGCGAATGCGCCCGGCACGGGTCTCATGCAGTACCCGGTCTGGAACCCGACCACCGAGCCGATCTTCCTGACGATTGATCTGACGCCGCCGAGCGGCGCGACCTACCGCCGCCAGGACGTCGTCGGGCGCTGGAGCGTCCAGGTCGCGTCGACCTCGATCGGCTGTGGTCCGTACCCGGGCGCGGGCGGGCCCGACGCCGCGATCCCCGGCTGCGGCTTCGTCACGCGGCCGAGCGATCCGGTGCCGCCCTATCGCGACAGCGGCGTCGGACCGTCGCTGGCGGCGTACGGCGTGCGGATCTGGGAGGAGGTGTCGCCCAGCAGCTTCGTCGAGCTCGTCGCGTGCCCGGGATGCAGCGCCAGCGCCACGCGGCTCACCGTGCGACTGCCCGCGCGCGACGGGCTCAACCCGTTCGGTCACTCGGCGCCGCCGCGCAAGTTCTGGGTCGTCCCGGTCGTCAAGACCATCGGCGAGCTGCGGCCGTCGGGCACCGGGTGGGGCGAGCACGCGGTCGCGGGCGCGGTCGTGACCGGCAACATCGTCGACGAGCGCTACGGCTGCACCGTCATGACGCACAACCTGACGCAGTACACGTGCGCGCAGACGACTCGCTTCGTCCGCTACAACGCGCTGGCCTCGGCGTCGGGCCCGGCCGCGACGTTCGCGATTCCGGGGCAGATCGTCAGCACTCCGCTGGTGTCGCGTGATGGTCAGTCTCCCGCGACGCCCAGGCATTTCTTGGTTCAGGATCGTCAGTTCTCCTTCGGATCCTGGCAGACAACGGAGCCGGCGCTCCCTCCTGCGCCGTGAGTTTCCATGATGGCTGTTCGCTCGATCGCTGTGCTCATCGGTACGCTCCAGCTCGCGTGCAGCGACGACCCGCCAGGCGACGCCGATGCCGCGATGTGCAGTTGCCCCGCCGCCGAGCCGCCGCTGGCCGGTCGGATCGTCGAGGTCTCGCAGACCGCACCGATCCCTGCCGGGGCGAGCGGGATGGCGGTCGCGATCTGTCCGGACGGCGGCACGCTCCTCGGTGGCGGCTGCTTCGTCGACGCGATTGGACCTGGGCCGGGACTGCTCGCGCTCTTCGAGGCCGCGCGACGCTTCGACGGGCCCAACTACAGCTGCGGGTGGACCTCGACGAAGGTGACGGACTCGATCGGCAAGGCGACGGCGATCTGCCTGCTGCCGGCTCCGTGAGTGGCAGCCCGAAACGCGAACGCGCGCCGCGCAGGCTGCCACTTTCGCACGGTCACGTACTGCCATCGTACACAGACTCGTGCGAAGTCATAAGGCGTGTGATGGGGTGAGTGACGCAGTTCCGGACTGGCAGCGACGCGACCCGGTCGCGATCGATCCGGTCCAGTACAAGGCGTGGTGCGACGACAAGCTCGCGGGCTTGCGCGGCGAGCCTCGGGTGATGCCCGCAGCACCAGCGACCGGAGCGGTCCAGCGGAAGGGCGCCAGCGCGCGCGAGCTCGCGGGCACCGCGGTGGAGATGACGACGTCCTCGCCGCGGGTCCTCGCGCTCGAGGCCGCGATCGCGGTCCTCGAGGACGCCGAGGCCGACGCCCAGCACCTCCTGCGCAAGGTGGCGTCGGGCGCGATCTCCCACGATCGCGCCTACGGCCAGCTGGTCCCGATCATCCACGCGATGCTCGCGCCGCTGGCGCACTTCGACAGCGCGCAGCGAGCGCCGTCGGTCGATGCCGATCGCGCGGCGCAGCAGCAGTCGCTGGAGCGCTGGCGGCCCCGCGTGCTCGACGCGCTCGACAACCTCGCGCGAGTGGCGCTGCTCCTCGACGAGCGCGAGCGCGCGGCGGGTGGGGCGTTGACGCGAGGGGCGCGCGAGGCGAGCGGGCTGATCGTCCCCGGGGCGATCCACGACCAGATCGCGGTCGAGGCGGGCATCGGCGCATTCGCGTCGGTCGGAGTGTCGCTCGGGTGGTCACCGCCCGCCACCCGCGCTGAGGCCGACGCGCGGCGCTACGCCCACGAGGCCTGTCCGACGGGCGCGGCCGACGACCGGCCCGAGCACTGCAACCTGCCTGACTCCGAGCGCGTGCAGAAACGCGGCGAGGTCGTCCAGCTGATCGGCAGGGCGATCGACAACTTCATCACCGCATGCGCGCCGTTCGAAGCGCAGCTCGAGCAGATGGTCGCGACGATCGCCGCGGGGCGCGAGCTGATCCTCGGCATCGTGACCGACGCGGTGAAGACCGGCATCGGAGCGGTCACCGCAGGGGTGGGAGGCAAGATCTTCGACTTCGCGCTCGGCGTCTCCTACACGCTCGGCAAGGTGCAGCTCAAGCGACCGGGCGCTCACGATGCGATCCGCGAGGCCGACTCGCTGACGATGCTCTCAGCGCTGAAGGACGCGTTGCGGGCGCAGCTCGAGTCGATCGGTGATCAGACCGCCGGACTCGATGACCTCGCGCTGGGCAGGGTCCACGGCCGGCTCGAGGTGTTCACCGTCGAGTTCTTCGCCGAGAAGGTGGCGCCCTTCGTCGCTGCGTACCGCGAGCAGATCGAGCCGATCGGCCACATCGCGCCCGCGTATCGCGATCAGACCCAGGGCGCCAGGTTCCGCGGCGTGTGGGCGGTCGCCGGCGAGCGGCGCCGCCTCGCGCTGGTGATCGACCGGCCGTACACGATGCCGTTGCGCGCAGGCGAGGTCCGTCACGAGTATCGCTTCCAGCGCTGGATCGATCCGCAGTTCGAGACGGTGGTCGGCGACGACGCGATCGACGTTCCCGCGGACTCGATCGACGGGATTCCGTTCGCATGGGTCGCGGGCGTCGCGCCGTGAGCACGCTCGCGCGCGGTGCGGTGCTGGTGATCGCGATCGCGGCCTGCGATCGTTCCGAGGCGATCCCCGAGCCGCCGGAGCTCCCCTTCGCCTTGAAGGTGATCGCGCGCGAGGGTGGGATGGCACGCGTCGATCCGTGCCCATGGGGCTCGTCGCACACGCACCCCGAGCGGTGTCCGCTCGGCAACCACGAGCGTAACCGACTCCGATCGACGGTCTTCAAGCTGCGGAACGACGTCCTGCGCAGGTTTCACGACGAGCGCGAATGGCGCATGACGCTGTTCTGGCGTCGGCGCGCCGCGTGGGCGGCGGTCGGCTTCCAGCTGCGGTCGGTCCAGATCGTCGACGACCTGTCGCGCAACCTGCGCAGTCCGTACCGGACGACCGACGCCGAGCTGCGGTTCGATCAGCGGTGCTTCACGCGGCTGGCGTCCAGGCCATTCATCGCCGAGTGGGAGCGGTACGTCGCGACCTTGCGCACGAGCTGTCGCGACGAGCCTCCCGGTGTCGTCGACCAGTGGCCGGTGGTGGTCGAGCGATGCCCCGAGGACGGCGATTCGATCGAGGGGTGCAACCTCACGATCGACGAGCGGATGATCAGGCGCATACAGCTACACGAAGAACGCAAACGCGCGCTCGATCGCTACCGCGACGAGTCGGAGCATCGCAAACGCGTACTGTGGAAGCGTGGCGACGTCGGGGCGGTGGCAGCGTTGGCGATGCTCGACACCGAGCTGGCGGACCGGCTGGCGCTCGACGCGGCGCACGACGTGGCGCTCGATGATCTCCAGCTGCGCGAGCGTCAGCTTCACTACGAGGTCATCCCCGACGGGTTCGCGCAGCGGCTCGACGAGTTCCTCGCGCGCTATCG
This sequence comes from Myxococcales bacterium, assembly GCA_043737575.1. Lineage (GTDB taxonomy): Bacteria > Myxococcota_A > Polyangia > Haliangiales > Haliangiaceae > UBA2376. The sequence continues at coordinate 9,952 of JAYTAJ010000190.1, forward strand.
ATCGGGTGGCGACGGGCCGTGAGATGCTCGCGGCATGAAGCTACGCATCGCCGCGCTGGGCCTCGTGTGCGCGCTCGCCGCGTGCGGGGGCAAGAAGTCGACGACCACGGCCACGACCGAGGCGCCGCCGACGCCGTGTCGGACGGTGTCGCTGCGCGTGGTCGAGGTCCTGCGGGCCGACATCGGCGAGGCGCTCGCCGAGGAGCACTGGCCGAAGGTGGCCGCGATCCTCGAGGAGCGCTGCACCACCGACGCCTGGGCGAAGGCGACGCTGGATTGCATGCTGGCCGCGGAGAGCGGCCCCGGCTTCGACGCCTGCGCCGAGCAGCTGCCGGAGGAGCAGGAGGTCGCGGTGAAGGCGCAGTTCGAGCGCGAGATCAAGCCGCTGATCGACGAGGGCGCGATGCAGAAGAAGTCGGAGGAGGCGATGGAGGGTGGCAGCGGCGCGCCGCGCAGCGAGCCGACGGCGGGGTCGCCGGCACCGCCGCCGCCGTCGGATCCGTGCGGCGGCGGCGAGTAGCGTTCCGACGGTCGGCGCGCGCGATCAGCGACCCTGTCGGCGCGCCGCACCGGTCGCGGCGCCGACCTCAAGCTGGGGCGTGCCGATCGGTAGTGCAGCCCGCGGGCCAGCCGTGCGCGGCGCCAAGTGCGCGCAGCGACGCCACGGTGGCCTGCAGCTGCCTGCGCGATCTGCAGAACGCTGCAGGTGATGCAGGCTCCTGGGAAACTCGCTTGTCGACGGTGGGCATCCCGCCTAGGCTCGCGCGGCTATGGGCCTGGCTGATTTCTTCCGTCCCAAATATCGACACAGTGACGTCCGGGTGCGCCTCGAGGCTGTCCGCGCCCTCTCGTCCGATGAATCCGACATCCTCACCACCGTCGCGCGCAGCGACAAGGATCCGAACGTCCGCC
>JAYTAJ010000191.1:0-10851 GCA_043737575.1 Myxococcales bacterium
GTCGACCTCGTAGAGCTGCTCCTGCACGCCGGCGAGCCGGCGCTCCTCGACCGCGAGCTCGGCGCGTCCAGCCACGACCTGCGAATCCTGGACATCGAACGACGCGCGCGCGTCCTCGAGCTCGAGCCGGGCGACGCCCAGCCGGCCGCCGATCAGCGCGTCTTCGCCACGGAGCTCGAGCCACCGGTGGGTGGCCTTGCACAGCTCGATGTCGCGCATCTCCGTCTTGTACTTGCGATAGCGCTCGGCCTTCTGCGCCTGGCGGCGCAGCGTGCCCATGCGCTTGTCGAGCTCGCTCACGATGTCGGACACCCGCAACAGGTTCTGCTTGGTCTGGTCGAGCTTCTTCTCGGCCGCCTTCTTCTTGCTCTTGAACTTGGTGATGCCGGCCGCCTCCTCGATGATCAGGCGGCGATCCTGCGGGCGCGACGACACGATCTGGCCGATGCGGCCCTGCTCGATGATCGCGTAGGCCTTGGTGCCGACGCCGGTCCCGAGGAAGAAGTCGGTGACGTCGCGGAGGCGACACGGCACCTTGTTGATCAGGTAGTGCGAGGTGCCGTCGCGGTACAGCCGCCGCGTGATCGTCACCTCGGTGTACTGGGTGAAGTCGATCGCGGGCGGCTGCTCCGACAACAGCTCGCGGACCTCGTCGACCGCCGACGCGATCGGCTGGCCCTCGGCGTCGTAGAGCTGCACCGCCTCGACCGCCGCGGCCTCCTCGACGATCGGCTCGGGCTCGACGACCGGCGCCGCCGCGATCGGCGCCTCGCCCTCGACCGCCTCGCCCTCGACCGCCTCGGGGTCGACCTCGGCATCGGCGTCGGCGTCGGGCGCGATCGCGTCGACCGTCGCCATCGCCTGGGTCGCCTCGTCGCCCTGCATCGCGACCGCGAGCGTCTCGTGGGAGAAGCCGACGTCGTCGAAGGTCAGCGACACCTCGGCCATCGGCGCCGGGCCGCGCGACTCCGAGCCGGCGAAGATGACGTCCTCCATCGCCTTGCCGCGCAGGTGCTTGGCGGACTGCTCGCCCATGCACCAGCGGATCGCATCGACGATGTTCGACTTGCCGCAGCCGTTGGGGCCGACCACCGCCGTGATCGGCTGATCGATCGACAGGACGGCGCGATCCGAGAACGACTTGAACCCGAGGACTTCGACCCGCTTGATACGCATTTGCCGCGCGCAGGGTCGATCCCCCCTCTGACATCTGCACGACCCCGCGCGACTGCTGGGGACTCGCCCCTGCAGATCGCAGGCGACCGCCCGCACCGCCACGCCACCCGCACGCCGCGCCGCCTTCGCGATGGGCACGCGCGCTGCAACTCGCGCGCGACATGCATGCATCGCCCATCGTCCGCGCCCTCGCCCTCGGACTGACCGCCACGATCGCCACCGCCTGCGTCGACGCCGCCGAGGAGGAGGACCTCGGCACCAGCGCCGCCGCGCTCGACGTCCCGGTCGGGACCGCGGTGCGCGTCATCGGCGGCGAGGAGGTGCTGCTGCGCTCCGACCTCTACACGTTCCCGCACTTCAACCCGAACCCGGGCTCGAACGAGCGCCGCCTGTGGGTGCCCGACGGACCGCCGCGCGCCTACGTCGACGTCCACGGCCAGACCCGCCTCATCATCCCCCACTACCTGACCTACGCCTTCGTCGGCTGGGGCCTGAACGGCGTCGCGCTCAACGCCGGCGACGTGGTGTCGGACTCGGCGCAGTCGAACAACTGGGGCACGTACAACGACGCGACCTGGCCGTGGTCGCCGTGGCGGCTCCCCGACGGGCGGCTCGCGGTCATCAACCATCAGGAGTACCACTGCCTCGCTCACGGCACCTGCAGCCAGGATCGCTGGTACCCGTCGCTGACCTTCAGCATGGCCTACGACGGCAAGCACATCGGCACGCCGTCGACCGGCATCGTCGCGAAGTCGGCCTACCCGTTCATCGGCGACGCGACCGTGGTGTCGGGCGCGTACTCGGATCCGACCAACGTGCTGCAGCAGCCGATCAACGGCCACTACTACATGGTGACGATGTTCAAGACCAACAACGGCGCCCAGATCCGCAACTGCGTGATGCGCACCAACAACATCCTCGACCCGGCGTCGTGGCGGGTCTTCGACGGCGCGGGCTACAACGGCCAGCCCCAGAACGGCGTCACCTGCCCCGACGTGATGAGCCACTACGGCGGCAGCTGGGCGCCGGGCTCGCTGTCGTGGAGCTACTACCTGAACCGCGCCGTGTACCTCGCGTTCGGCGACTGGAACGGCCGCCAGGGCTTCTGGATCCGCACCAGCCTCAACGACGACCTCACCGCGTGGAGCGCGCCGTCGCTGGTGTACGAGGCGCGGCTGTCGTGGGGCGACAACGGCGCGTACCGCGGCCGGCCGATGAACGTCTATCCGTCGTTCCTCGATCCCGACGCGCCGTCGCTCGGCACGTCGAACTACGATCGCATCGGCCAGTCGCCGTACCTCTACTGGGTCCGCACCTTCGGCCAGGAGACCCGCCGCGAGGTGGTGCGGGTGCGGGTGCGGTTCGAGGCCGGTGTCCCCGAGATCGCCAACCGCATGCAGGGCCTCTACCGCATCGGCGGCGGCGGCCACTACTCCAACGGCGTCGGGACCTACTGCTCGATCTGGTCGATGGAGCAGCTGGTCGGCTGCGGCTGGGGCTACGACTTCTGGGCGCTGCCGCCGTTCAACGACCACGGGCCCAACGCGCTGCAGGGCGGGTACAGCGGCCGCTGCACCTGCGGCGTGCCGCCGGTGCCGTTCGGCTGCTACCGCATCGGCGGCGGTGGCTTCTTCTCCAACGGCGCCGGCCGATCGTGCCCGTTCCTCGGCGGCCAGATGCCAGCGCTGTGCGGCACGACCAACTTCTGGGCCCTGCCCGCGCGCAACGATCACGGCCTCAACGCCGTCGACGGCCAGTGCTCGGGCTGATCGCCCCGCGCCGCTGTGCTATCACCGTGCCGTGCCCCGCTCCAGCACGGCGATCGCGGTGGCGCTGCTGTTCGCCCTCGTCGCGCCCGTCGGCGTGGCACCAGCGCTCGCCGCGCCGACCATCGCGATCCGCGCCCGCGCCGAGCTGACGCTGCGATCGGTGCGGCGGCTCGACGACGGTCGGGTCGTGATCCGCGGCGATCTGCGCGATCGCGCGACCGGCATCGGCCTCGACGGCCAGCCGATCACCGTCGTGATCGGCGATCAGGCGACCACCGCGTTCACGACTCCCGACGGCAGCTTCGAGTCGTTCCTGGCGGCGCCGCCCGGCCCGGTCGATCTGCGCCTCGACTTCCCGGGCGGCTCGGGCATCGACGCGGTGGTGACCCACGCCGCCGACGTCGACGCCACCAAGGCCCCGGTCGATCTGACGATGACCGCCCAGGTCACGCCGCTCGGCGTGATGGTGACGGTGAACGTCGCGGCCGACGGCGCCGCGTTCGAGGTGCCGATCACCCTGCGGGTCACGCCGGTCGACGCCGACGAGCCGCACCACGACACCAAGCTGCAGTCGAGCACGGCGCAGCTGATCAAGCGCGCCGACGCCCTCGGCGCGGGCGCGCGCCGCCTGACCGCGCGGTTCGCGGGCGACGCCGGCCACGCCGCCGCCACCGCCAGCACGATCGTGCAGCTGTCGAGCGAGACCGTCACCGAGCTCGGCTTCGCCGACGACGACGTGCCGTTCGACGCGACCGTGCGCGCCCGCGGCCGCGTCCTCGACGCCGATCGCACGCCGCTGGCGCGGGTCACCGTGACGCTGATGAGCGCCGACAAGCGCCGCCTCGGCAGCGCGACGACGGCGGCCGACGGTCGCTACGCGATCAACGTCGAGGCCGATCTGCTCGGCCAGGGCCGCCACCTCCTGGTCGCCACCGCCGAGACCCGCGAGGCCTGGTTGCGTCCGAGCCAGTCGCCGCCGCGCCCGATCGAGGTCGGCGCGCCGCGGCCGCCGCCGGTCGCGATCACGATCGCCGCCTTCGCCGCGACCGCGCTCACCGCGATCGGCTTCATCCTGGCGCGCCGCCGCCGCGAGCGCCTCGCCGCCGCGCCCGCGCTCGCGGTGATCCGCGCCGCCGAGGAGCCGCGCGGCGGGCTCGAGCACGGCCGCGCCAGCCTGGTGTCGACCCTGCGCCGCGCCAGCGATCACGGCTTCGCCGGCCTGGTCCGCGACTCGGTGCGGACCCGCGCGGTGCCCGGCGCGACCGTGCTGTTGTCGCTCGGCGCCGACGCCCGCCGCACCGACAGCGCCGAGGACGGCCGCTTCGCCCTCGAGGCCCTGGCCGCGGGCGAGTGGAGCGCCCGGGTCGCCGCGCCCGGCCACGTCGCCGAGCGCTTCACCGTCACCGTCCCGCACCGCGGCGAGCTGCGCGGGGTGCGGATCGATCTGGTGCCGGTCCGCGAGCGGGTCTTCTCGATCTACCGCCACGCCGCGATGCCACTGCTGCCGCGGCCCGAGCTGTGGGGCATCTGGTCGCCGCGGCAGATCGTCGATCACGTCCGCGCCAAGCGTCCGCCCGCCGCGCTCGCGGCGCTGACCGCGCTGGTCGAGGAGGTCTACTTCTCGGCCCGGGTGTCCGAGGAGGAGATCATCCCGATCGCCGAGGCCAAGGCCGCGGCCGCGATCGCCGAGCGCGCGGGTGGCCTTGCGAGCCCCGGGTCTGGGCTATAACGCGGCCCTCATGGTTCGAGAGATCGTCACGCTCGCGATCGTCCTGTCGGTCGTCGTCTTCGTGCTCTGGCTGATCCGTCGCGCTGGCGACAAGACCCGCAACCGCGTCCACTCGGTGCAGGAGCGCGTCGTCGGTCCCGCGGTCGTCGAGCGGACCCCGCGCGAGCGCAAGCGCCAGCGCCGCCAGGATCAGCGCAAGGCCAAGCCCGAGCCGGAGCCGGAGGAGGACGACGACGACGACGACGAGGCGCCCGCCGCCCCCGAGGACGCCGAGGCGACCGCGGCCTATCGCGCCGGCCTCGCCAAGACCCGCGGCGGCTTCGTCGCCAAGCTCGGCAAGCTGTTCGGCAAGAAGAAGATCGACGCCGACGTCCTGCCCGAGCTGGAGGAGGTGCTGTTCACCGCCGACATCGGGCCGCGCGCCGCCGATCGCATCTTCGAGTCGGTGAAGAAGAGCCTGTCGAAGGACGAGCTCGCCGACGCCGCCAAGATCTGGTCGAGGATCCGCCAGACCTCGACCGACCTCCTCACGGTCGACGCGCCGCCGATGGACTGGACCGCGAAGCGCCCGTTCGTCCTCCTCATCCTCGGCGTCAACGGCGTCGGCAAGACCACCACGATCGGCAAGCTCGCGGCCCACCTGTCGGCCCAGGGTAAGAAGGTGCTGCTCGCGGCCGGCGACACCTTCCGCGCCGCCGCGGTCGCGCAGCTCGACGTCTGGGCCAAGCGCGCCAACGCGCCGATCGTCAGCGGCAAGGACGGCAGCGACCCGTCTGCGGTGATCTTCGAGGCGGTCAAGCGCGGGGTCGACGACGGCTTCGACGTCGTCATCTGCGACACCGCGGGCCGGCTCCACACCAAGATCGATCTGATGGACGAGCTGAAGAAGGTGCGCCGCGTGATCGACAAGGCGATGCCGGGCGCGCCCCACGAGACCTGGATGGTGCTCGATGCGACCACCGGCCAGAACGCGATCACCCAGGCCAAGACCTTCAAGGACGCGATGGAGATCACCGGCATCGTGATCACCAAGCTCGACGGCTCGTCGAAGGGCGGCGTCATCCTCGGGATCTGCGACGAGCTGAAGGTCCCGGTGCGCTACATCGGCGTCGGCGAGAAGCTCGAGGATCTGCGAGTCTTCGATCCCGCCGCGTTCGTCGCCGCGCTGTACGAAGAGGCAGGCTGATCAGCAACCACCGAATGCCTCGCGCGGTCTTGTGATCTGAAAAGGCCGCGTGTTTAATACCGCGACCTCGACCCCACTCCGGAGACGCCCCCACCTCATGCGACGCATCAACAGCCACGTAAGCATCCTCGCAGCGCTGAGCGTGGCGGTCCTCGCGACGACCGCGCTGGCTCAGCCCACGCCGACGCCGCAGCCCGACGAGGGCGAGATCGAGATGGACCCGGCGGACGACGGCACCGGCGCGGGCTCCGGCTCGTCGGTCGACGAGGGCGAGATCGAGATGGATCCCGACGCGCCGCCCGAGGGCGATCTCAACGCCGACCTGGCGGCGAACGCCGACGACGCGATCAAGGTCGACACCACCACCCGCGAGGTCCAGCCAGTGTCCTGGAAGGACATCGTCGTGGTGATGCGCAAGCCGTTCCTCAAGCTGCAGCGCACGGACCTGATGCCGTTCGTGTCGACGACGATGAACGACAACATGGTCCGCCACATCGGCGCGGGCGCGCAGATCAACTACTACCTGACCGACGTGCTCGCGGTCGGCGTCGAGGGCCAGTACTACGCGAAGAACTTCCGCGAGCCGTTCGACCTGGTCGGTCGCCAGGCCCGCCGCCTGCCGACCGTCAACAAGTACAACTTCTCCGCGGCGCTGAACTTCCACTACGTGCCGGTGTACGGAAAGTTCGCCGTCCTCGACAAGCACCTGATCCACTGGGAGACGTACTTCACCGCCGGCGTCGGCGTGACCCAGAGCGAGATCATCCCGCGCGACCCGCGGTTCCAGCCGTTCACGAACCTGCTCATCACGCCCAACGTCGGCGCGTCGATGCGCTTCTTCCTGTTCAAGTGGCTGACCGTCAACGTCGGCATCCGCGACTACGTGTTCGTCGACAAGTTCGAGCCGGTCGGCCGGAGCGACACGATGTACACGTCGGCCGACGACGCCAAGGAGAACGCGGAGAGCGCGTTCATCAACAACGTGATGTTCCAGATCGGCGTGAGCTTCTGGATCCCGCCGTCGTTCGACTACACCACGTTCCGCTGATTTGATTGCCCAGGACCTGCTTCGCAGTCCTGGGCCCCGTTTGATTGCCCAGGACCTGCTTCGCAGTCCTGGGCCCCCGGTTCGCTCTGCGCCGTTACTGAAGGAGCTCTCCGTGATTTCACCTGACACCACGCGGTCGCGGACCGTCGTCTCGCTGGCTGGCGCCACCGCTCTCGCGGCGCTGATCGCCGTGCCCTCCACTGCGTCCGCCGATCGGCGCGCGACCCTGGCCGAGCAGCCGGCGGTGCGCAATCGTCTCCTCCTGGTCGCCAAGCGCCTCGAGGCGACCCCGATGTTCGAGTCGACGATCAACGCCGACTTCCGCCACTTCATCGGCGGCGGCATCAAGCTCGAGTACCACCTGAACGACATGCTGTCGTTCGGTGGCATCGGCGTGTTCTCGGCCGCCCTCGACACCAAGCTCACGACCCGCGTGCTCGACACCCTCGAGGTGATGGATCCCGCTGCGCCGCCGGGCGCATCGTCGGGCAGCCGCGAGCCGTCGCAGCGCGAGTTCGAGCAGCACCTCAACAAGATGCCGCTCCACGGCGCGCTCTACGTGGGCGTCACGCCCTGGTACGGCAAGGTCGCCGCCTTCGGCCGCGCCTTCGTCAACTTCGACTTCTACTTCCAGGCCGGCGTGTCGTTCGCGCAGCTCACGTCGAGCTGCGATCCGACGGTCTGCGATGACACCGATCCGGGCGGCGTCGAGCCGAACCCGTCGGACCCGGACAACCCGCTGCCCGACGACAACCCCAACGACGATCCGCCGCTCAACTCCGGCTTCAAGCCCGGCCTCTACCTCGGCGGCGGTCTCCACATCTTCGTGTCCGACTTCATCGCGATCGACCTGTCGATCCGCGACTACGCGTTCGTCGACAACCCGTCGGGCGCCGACTTCAACGCCGACCTCGCGGTGAAGGACGACGACAGCCGCTTCCTCCACCACCTGTTCGTCGGCGTCGGTGTCTCGGTGCTGCTGCCGTTCCAGGCCAAGCGCACTCGCTGACGTCTGGTTTTGAGACGGGCGCAACAGAGTTGCGGTTCGCCAACCTGATTGGCAGCGGCAACGGCTCTCGACGGGCGCAAGTGATGAGAATCTCATCGCCTGCGCCCTCGGTGCTTTCGGCGCGCGCCTTGCGTAGCATGGACGTGTGTCCTCCCGCGCTGTCCTGCTGCTGGTCGCGATCGCCTCGGGCTGCGTCACGCCGTCGATCCCGATCCCGCCACCCGAGCCGACCCGGATGGCGTTCACGGTCGACGTGAGCAGCGGCGCCGCGACGTTCGCCTACGGCACCGAGCCGCACTACGCCGACGCGGTGGTCTACGTCTTCAACAAGGATCGCGGCACCGGCATCATCACCACCGCGCGCGCCGACGGCAGCGTCGGCCCGACCCAGCCGTTCCCGGCCGGCCTCGGCGACAACGTCGCGATCACGTTCGAGACCGACGAGGTCTCGGCGTCACGCTGCGTGGTCGTGCGCGACGGCGCGCCGTCGCCGTTCGACTACTGCACGAGATAGTTCGGCACGCGATAGTCGCGGCGCCGAGGCGGGCAGCGGCGAGGGCTCTCTGCTACCGTCCATTCGCGTGCTTGCGCGTCCTGCGATCCGACTGCGCCGATGGCTGGTGGTCATCACCGCGGCCCTGGTGCTGCTGGTGGGCAGCGCGGTCGCGCTCCTGCGGATCCGGTTCGAGGGCACCGACCTCGCCGACACGCTGTGCGCGATGATGAACGAGAACATGCGCGGCCGGATCAAGGTGCGCTCCATCGAGTGGCCGATGTCGGGGATGAAGGCGATCGTCGCCGGCGGCTGGGTGCCGCTGACCTTCCACGACATCCAGGTCTGGGACGCGAAGTGCCCGGCCGGCAAGCCGGCCTGCCCCGAGGCCCAGCTGGTGCTGGCGTCGCCGAAGATCACCGCCGAGATCGACATCCACGCGCTGATGTTCGGCCGCCACGACTTCGTGTTCCGCAAGATCGTGGTCCATGGCGGCACCGTGCTCCTGCGCGAGGTCGCCGAGCCCTACCCGCTCCACGCCACCGACACCAAGGTCTTCAGCCTGCTCGCCGCGTTCTACGCCGAGCGCGGCGCCAGCTACTACGCCGGCATCTCGGCCAGCTCGCCGCCGCTGTTCGACCTCCGCGACTACGCGATCGAGGACGTCGATCTCGAGGTCCGCACCAAGCCCTACGGCACGCCGACCAGCTACCAGTTCCGCGCCAAGGTCGAGGACGTCCGCGCCGCCGGCTTCCTCTACATGGATCCGTCGGATCCGATCGTGCCGAAGTTCTACTTCTCGCTGGCGCCGACCGGCGGCCCCGGCGAGATCGATCTGTTCTGGGAGCAGGCCAAGGACGGCTCGGGCTGGCGCGGCGCGTACCGCTTCCCGCTGCAACAGCTGACGGTGTCGCGGCTGCAACAGATCCCGGCGACCTGGCCGGTCAGCCCGGTCGCGAGCACGCTGCGCTTCGATCTCGCGATCGAGCTGGCGAGCAAGGCCAGCGCGAAGCTGACCGGCGGCATGGTCGAGTACTGGGGCACCGGCAACCCGTACGGCGGTCGCTGGGACGTCACCCTCGACGTCACCAACGCCGGCGCGATGCTGCGCGAGGCGTTCCTGGCCGAGCTCGGCGGCGACAGCGTCACGATCAAGGCCCGCATCACCGGCCCGATGGCGACCTACCCGCGCATCGGCCTGGCGATCAGCGGGCTCACCTACGATCTCGATCTGCTCGGCCGGCCGCTGCACCTCGAGCTCGAGACCCTCCACGCCGACTACGACCTCGCGGTCAACAAGGGCACGGTCGGCGAGTTCATCGGCCGCGGCGCTGGCGGCGCGCTGACCTTGTCGGCGACGTTCGAGGGCGACGGCTCCGACGAGGCGCCGTTCCTGGTCGACTCGCGCATCGCGATCGAGGAGCCGCTGCAGCTGGCGCCGTGGATGACGCCGTGCCTGCGCAACCTGGTCGGCTCGACCTTGTCGGGCCACCTGCGGGCGCGGCGCTACAAGGGCGACCCGTCGCTGATCGCCCAGGTCGACGACTTCGTCCTCGACTTCGGCCGGGTCCGCCTCACCGACGAGCCGCCGACCAAGCCCGGCCAGTCGCACGGCATCTACGCCGATCAGTACCAGCGCCGCCTCGACGTCGCGAACGTGCGGGTCCGCATGGGCTCCGCGACCACGCTGCTCGACGGCTACTACTACTGGAAGGCCGCCGACGGAGACATCCGCTTCCAGGCCAAGGTCCCGACCATCGAAGCCCTCGCCGACAACGTCCTGCGCTGCGTCGACCAGCTGACCGCGAAGCCCGCGGCACCGAAGGCGCAGCCGCGCCGCGGCGGCGCGCCGACCCGACGCGGCGGCGGTGTTCACGTCCGTCGCACCGCGGCGCCGCGGGTCACGATCGCGGCGGCGCCGCGTCCGCATCGTCAGGCCCAGGCGGCGCGGCCGCGGGCGAGGCGCTGCACCGCGATCGATGTCGTGGGGACCGACAGCGTGTTGTCGATCCGCGGCGGCGCGGTCAGTCGGGTCGAGGGCAGCGTCGAGCTGCGCTGCCTGCCGATCGTCGGCGCTGCGCGCGCGAAGTACCGCTACGACGACAGCTCCGTCGTCGTCGAGAGCGCGACGTCGAACAGCCTGGGCGGATCGATCCGCGCGTCGGGGGTGGTCCGGACCAAGCCGACGCTCTGGATCGATCGGCTGCGCATCCTCGCCGACAACGTCGACCTCGCGCGCGTCGTCGAGCTCGACAAGCTGGTGCTCGGACGCATCGCGGCCGACGTGACGGTGCGCGGGCCTCCCGATCCCAAGCGGATCACCGCCGAGGGCTGGGCCTGCTCGAACAAGGTGACCGTGCTCGGCGACGTCTATACCGACGTCGGGGTGTGGCTGTCGCGGGCGCCGTCGGCGATCGCGAAGTGCAAGGGCGCGCTGCCGC